>JBAYAV010000003.1:0-39867 GCA_041669565.1 Lentisphaeria bacterium | reverse complement strand
CAGACTCAAAAGAGGTGATGTTCTTAAAATTGTTCGCTCCAACACCGTGGTCACCATTACAAAAATACAGCGAATTAATTCTGCGGAGCTCGAAGATTTGGATTCTGCCAATCACGGTGACATCGTTGTACTACAATTTAACCAACTTTTAGATTTTTTAAAAACGGGCGACACGCTTGTAGAACCGTCCCTGACATTTGAATTGAAACCAATTGCTTTTCCGGAACCCGTCATTAGCATTACATTTCAGGGTATTTCTGAAGAAGATCGTTTGAAATTGCCCGGCACACTGCGCTACATGAGTTGCCAAGATCCAACTCTTCACGTCTTCTACGACACCGAAAAAGGACTTTGGACCGCCTCAGGAATGGGCGAGTTGCACTTGCAGATCATCAAAGAAAGAATCGAGAGCGAATTTCGAATTAAAACAAGAACCGGTCCACCGCAGGTGAGCTTAAAAGACTCCATCAAAAGAACGGCCGAAAAAACAATACAATTTGTAAAACAGCTAACAGCGGATGTCATCAAAAAAGCTGTCATAAAAATCAAAGTAGAGCCCCTGCCACGTGGCACCGGCGTCGAAATAAATACGGATGACATAAAAGGTGAAGTGCCGCCGGATTGCTATCAGGCAATTCGAAACGGCATTCAAGAGGTTGTCGATTCAGGAATTCCCGGTGGGAATCCTTTGTCGGATATACGCATCACAGTTCGTGGTGCTTCGTGTGTTGCAAGCGAAGCGTCGGAACTCGCGTTCTTAACCGTTGCAAGACAGGCCATGCATGACACGTTAATTCAAGCAGGTCTGACAGAGATGGAACCGGTGATGCGGTTAGAGGTGAGCACCCCCCAGAATCATGTTGGTAACGTAATCGCCGATTTAACGGCGCGGCGCGGACGCGTTATCGAACTTGACTCGTTAATGTCTGGGAATGCTCAAATAGTGGCGTTAGTGCCCTTGCCCGAAATGTTTGGTTATACGTCTTCTTTACGCTCCTTAACCGGTGGCAGAGCAGATTTTACAGCCGAGCCGTCGTTTTATCAATTTCGGGAAGACACTACAAATACAGATGCTGTAAAAAGGTCAAAAAAAGAAAATGGCTAACAAACAGACAATCAGAATCAAATTACAGGCGTATGAATATACGATCCTGGACCAGTCTACTGCTGAGATTGTCAGCACAGTAAAGCGGACTGGTGCTAAAATTGCGGGTCCAATTCCGTTACCTACACGGATTGAACGCTTCACCGTCAATCGCTCCCCGCATGTTAATAAAAAGAGCATGGAGCAATTCGAGATCAGAACACACAAACGCGTTCTTGATATTATTGACCCCAGCGCCAAAACCGTTGATGAGCTGAAAAAGCTCAATCTGCCGGCTGGTGTTGACATTGTAATCAAGATCTAAAAGGAGACTGCTAAAAATGAAAAAGGGTCTCATAGGGAAAAAATTAGGCATGAGCCATGTTTACCGTAATAATGGTGTATTAGTACCTGTTACGGTGGTTCAGCTCGGTCCTTGTCCTGTATTAGCATTACGCACGCAGGAACAAGACGGCTACAGCGCATTACAACTTGGTTTTGGTTCACGGAAAGTAAAGAATGTAAATAAATCGGTTTTAGGGCATGTTGCCAAAGCTGGTTTATCCGAGAATCCGCCAGCTGTTATTCGTGAAATTCGCCTCGAAGCAGATGCTTCAGATGTAAAAGTCGGCGATCAGATTAAGACAGACATTTTTGCGGTTGACGAGTATGTAGATGTCACCGGGAAAACGAAGGGAAAAGGCTTTGCTGGTGTTGTTCGCCGCTACAATTTTGGTGGTGGTCGTGCAAGTCATGGTGGTGGTTGGGTTCGTCGTACAGGTTCCATTGGTATGTGTGCACACCCCGGTAAAGTTTACAAAGGGCGTAAAATGCCAGGACATATGGGCGATGTACGCCGCACAGTTCAGAACTTGCAGGTCATCGAAATTCGTCCGGAAGAAAACCTCATCTTCATCAAAGGTGCAATTCCCGGTGCAGCTAATGGTGTGGTCATCGTCCGTAATGCGGTAAAAAAGTAAACGGGAGTGATTACAATCATGGCAACTACATTAACAGTTAAAAATATTGAAGGCGCTGATACAGACGCCAAAGTAGACATCCAGGAATCCTGGTTGGAATACACCAAAGGTGAACAGGCTGTCAAAGATTCAACCGTGGCATTTCTTGCTCGCATGCGTTCTGGCTCAGCCAGCACAAAATCACGTGGGCACATTCAGGCGTCTGGTGCAAAACCGTGGCGTCAGAAAGGCAACGGCCGTGCTCGTGCCGGTAATGCAAACAGTCCGATATGGCGTGGTGGTGGTGTGGCATTTGGTCCCCATCCTCGCAGTTACGCAAAACAAATCAACCGCAAAGTAGAAAAATTAGCTCTCCGACGCGCATTTACCGATCGTCTTACAGATGGTAATGTGATTCTGGTAGAAAATTTTGATTTCAATGAACCCAAAACCAAAGAAGCACTAAAATTCTTAACTGCAATTGGTGCTGGTACCCATACCCTGATTTTGGTTGACGATTATGATGAAAAATCCTATCTCGCCTCCCGTAATTTACCGGATGTACTGGTATTGAAGGCCTCTTCGGTTAATCCGTACTGGATGTTATTCTTCAAAAAAATCGTTATTACCAATGCCGGTTTGAAAAAACTTGGCGAACGGTTGGCTTAAGGAGAAATAAAGAATGAATAGTCCTTACGATGTAGTATATACCGTGTTGATTACCGAAAAAGGTAATACAATGGCTGATAAAGAGAGCAAATATATGTTCAAAGTCAACCCCAAAAGCAACAAGGTAGAAATCAAAAACGCTGTTGAAACGATTTTTGATGAAGTAAAAGTTTCATCGGTAAACACGATGAATGTTTTAGGTAAAAGCAAACGCATGCGTAATTCCAGAATGGGCAAACGTGCCGACTGGAAGAAAGCTGTGGTAACTCTGTCTAGCGGTTCAATCGAGTTGCTGTAATAAATCCAAATGCGCTGCCCGTCAGTACATCTGAATTCATTATCAGGACAGAACTTTCCGACAATGATATTGCCGGAAAGTTTGCCTGCAAAAGTCATAAGCAGCTTCCCGGCTGTTTATATTAACTAAGAAAAGGCTAAAAATGGGTATTAAAACTTACAAACCGACTTCTCCGGGACGCAGAGGAATGACCGTCAGTGATTTCTCTGAACTAACCCGCAGATCTCCAGAAAAGAGTCTGACCGTTGGAATTAAATCCTCCGGTGGACGTAACAACTATGGCCGCATGACCGTCCGTTTCCGCGGCGGTGGTGTAAAGCGTGCTTATCGAAAGATCGACTTCCGTCGTGACAAAGATGGCATTCCAGCCAAGGTAGCGCATATCGAATATGATCCAAATCGCAGTGCACGTATTGCATTATTGCATTATGTAGACGGCGAGAAGCGTTATATTTTAGCTCCAGTGGGATTGGCCCAGGGCACAATGATCATGAGTGGTCCGAAGGCGGAATTCAAACCCGGCAATTGTTTTCAAATCAAGGATATTCCGAATGGTATGAATATTCATTGTATTGAGCTCATTCCCGGCGGTGGTGCCAAATTAGCGCGTGCAGCTGGTCAGTATGCCGTTTTGCGTGGTAAAGAAGGCAACTATGCTCAAGTTCGTATGCCAAGCGGTGAGATCCGTTTGATTCATGTTAGCTGCAAAGCCACTATAGGCCAAGTAGGAAATGTGGAACACTCCAGCATCAGTCTTGGTAAAGCCGGTAAACGGCGCTATAAGGGTTTCCGCCCGCATGTTCGTGGTGTTGTACAGAATCCAGTCGACCATCCTATGGGTGGTGGTGAAGGTCGTTCTTCCGGTGGTGGACAGCCTTGTTCTCCATGGGGACAGCTTGCCAAGGGTTATCGCACACGGAAGAAGAAGAAAATTTCGGATCGTTTCATCATTGAACGGAGGAAAAAATAATGCCAAGATCAATTAAAAAAGGCCCATTTGTGGACGCTCCTTTAATGGAGAAAATTGATGCATTGAACAAGAAAAACGAGAAGAAAATTATTAAAACATGGTCCAGACGTTCCATGATTCTTCCTGAATTTGTTGGTCATACCATCGCGGTACATAATGGTAAAGTTTTTATCAATGTATTTGTTACTGAAAACATGGTTGGTCATCGCTTAGGCGAATTTTCCATCACACGGACATTCCGTGGACATGGTGCCATCAGTGGTAAATAATTACTGATATTTGCAACTAATTAGGCCGAGTCTTTTTTTATTAAGAGGCTCGGCCTTTTTATTATTCCAAGTACGGTGCAATTTTGTTTTCAGTTTCAAGTCCTATTTTTCTACCGCGGAGTTTTTTTCGATTGGGACAATAGCAGCAAATTATGCTCGACTATTTTTCAGGAGCGTTTCAGAATTCTTTTCAGGTCTTCTTTATCAAGGCTTGACTCCAGGGCCCGTTCCGAAGAAATGCGTTTTTTTTCTACCAGTTCCGCTAAAGACATATTCATCGTTCGCATTCCCATTTGTTGCCCCGTTTGAATACAAGAGGCGATATGATGAATTTTATTTTCACGAATCATTGCTTTGATAGCGGGCGTTCCGATCATCACTTCAGAGGCAACGCTTCGGCCCTGCCCGTCACTCCATCGTACCAACTGTTGACTAATAACCAAATTCAGCGTCGTTGCCAGTTGAGTACGAATTTGTTCCTGCTCGTTAGCGGGAAAAGCTCCAATCATTCGGGTTACCGTTTGGATTGCCTCAGAAGTATGTAGCGTTCCAAAGGTTAAA
Source organism: Lentisphaeria bacterium (assembly GCA_041669565.1). Taxonomy (GTDB): domain Bacteria; phylum Verrucomicrobiota; class Lentisphaeria; order Oligosphaerales; family Oligosphaeraceae; genus JBAYAV01. The sequence goes on along the minus strand of JBAYAV010000003.1, from coordinate 35,057 downwards.
TGCCCCGTTTCAGCCAGAGTCAACGCTGCTCGCATGGTTATTTGGTCGCGCATCTCACCAATTAGAATAACATCAGGGTCCTCGCGAAAAACTCGGCGGAGAGCTTCCTCAAAACTTACAGTATCGGTATCAACCTCACGTTGTGAAATAAAAGCTTTTTGGTTTTGGTGACAGTACTCCACCGGATCTTCGATGGTGAAGATATGGCAATTTCGAGTTTGATTGATTGCATTGATAATACTAGCTAGTGTTGTCGATTTTCCAGACCCCGTTGCTCCGGTCACTAAAACGAGCCCCTTTTGCATCTTGCATACGGATGTCAATATGGGCAATGGAATTCCCAGCTCACCCAGCGGAAAGAATTCAGAGGGCAGCAACCGCAGCGCCCATGCGATTTTTTGTTGTTGGCGATAAAGATTGATACGCATCCGGAAGCCTTCAAATCCGATCGCCATATCAAGCTCCTTTTCGGCATTGAATTTTTCAATATTTTCTTTTCCGACGAGTTCCGAGGTTAATTCAGCCAGCTGCTCGGCATCCAAGACCGGAAAATCTTTCAATAGGCACAACTCTCCGTAGAGGCGGATATAGGGTGCACTACCGGAAGTCAGATGCAAATCACTCGATCCGGATTCTTTAAAAGCATGCAAAAGTGTTTGTAGTTTATTCATTGCAGATACTCCATAATATTCCGACAGGCATCTGCATTTTGCGAATCATCCATCTGGTCATAAAGCATGGCCGCGTACTCAAAACATTTGATTGCACGGCGGGATTTTTTATGTTTGATATAAATTTTTCCTAACTCCGCATATCCGGAAGCTTTCACAAAAATCACCCCCGATTCATGGATAGAATTATCAAGGGCGACCTCCAGTAATGCCTCGATATGATCCGGATTCCCTTTTAATTTTTGCAAAATACGGGATGCCAGAATAAGTTTTTTACAATCATACAGGGTTGCGGGAAGCTCTGGTATTGGCGCGAGAGAGGCAAGCGCGGCGGGATAATTCTGCATTTGGAGAAGAAGATCCGCTTTAAGCAGGGAAATTTTTTGGTATTCTTTTTGATCATCGATGTTGTTTTGCAGTTCACAATAAAAGATGAATGCCTTCTGAAAATCACCAGCCTGTCGACAGTGCGCGGCATCGCGGAGTTTCACTTCCAAGGGAGAAAGCGGCGGCGTCCTTGTTTTATCCATAGAAGCACAGCCCGACAACACGAGCGAGAAAACAACCGCAGCTAAAAAGGGAGATATCTTCACTTTTCCGACTCCTTACTTTTCTGAATAATATTTTCAATTTCATGAATAGCGGCCTGATGATTTTTTCGTCGATCCTCACGATTCAAGTTTTCTTGCACAGCAAAACGTTCTTTGTCATCGATGCTCCAGCCCCGCACTTTATGGAGCATGCGCACCAGCCATGGGTCGTTAGGATTCACGATTTTTGGTTTTGCCAGTTCATTGGGTGTATTAACACCGAGGCTAGGAAGATCATCCCGCGCTGCCGGATGCTGGCTAATACGTTCTAGATAGCTCTTCGATAACAACTGCGATTCTCCCGGAGCAAGCATAACAAAAGGACGGATAATGATCAGCAATTCTTTGCGCTGCCGAACAGACTGCATCCGAGTAAAAAGGAGCTCCCCTATGATTGGAATTTCAGAAAGCCCTGGAGTTTTCTCCGTTTCCTTAGAAACTTCTTCGTAAACGAGTCCACCAATCACCATAAAATCACGATCACGACCAACAACAGTGGTTACCAGACGCTGCAGATCAATATCCTGTGAGACAAAATACAATTCTTCTGTTTCAGAACTTTTTACTCCCCCAGAATAAGTATTTTTTACCTGATCCCCTAAGCTAGAACGCTCTTGAAGCAAGCGCAATGTTACCGTTCTATCCGCGTGGATTTTTGGTGTCAATAACAGCGATGTCCCGATTTTTCTTCGCGGAGCTTCAATACTCCATGAGATATTCGGTTGGAACGTCCCACTAGATATTTCGGTATAAGTCGTCGTTGATTGGGCTTTTTCCATAACCGTGGTTTCAGTACCAATAAATAATGTAGAAGATTCATTATCGCTTACGATCAGATTTGGTGTAGCCAATTGAGTCACGCGCTCATTTTGCTCTAAAAGTTGAATTCTTGTCTTGAAATTATTGCTAACGGCATTAAGAATTGCGGCTTTCGGATCAATACCACTTCCTTGTACGACCATATTTACATCGGGAAGAAGAATTTCCTGCCCGCCGCCAGTCGATATCATTCCATCGGCAAAACCTCCGGCAATTTTACCGTCATTGCTCGAAAAAAGAAAATCGACGGCCCGTTCTTTGGTGTCATTAAGCACGACAGACAAAATTTTAACCTCGAGTAGAACTTGTGGGCTCGGCTTATCAAGCCGCTCAATAACCTGAACCATCTGATCAATTGCAGCGGCATCAGCACTTCGCAACATCAATAAATTATTTTCTGGCAAGACCGAGATAAAAACGACTCCGGGGCGATTCAACAATTCATAATATTTTAATTTGCCATGCATCGCTTCACTCTTTTCGGCGGCAAACATTTTTTTTAATGTTCCCTCGTCGATTTTTGACCGATCCAGCTTCATGGCCTCCGCTGCTTCTGTTTTCATTGCATCATCATCGTCGTCATTATCAAGATCCGTAGAACCTTCTTCGGTTGAGGTTGTATCTGTTATATCAAAAGTACCTCGTTTACTTAAAAGGTCCATACGCTTCAAAGCGCGATTAATAGTGGTATAATGATCCCCAGAACTGTCTGTTGGTTTACTCCATATAACACGGTTAACATAAAGTTTCGCCAACGCATCACCAACATCCTTTGCGGATGGATACAAAATCGGAACGACTTTTACGGTTTCCTCCCCTGAAAACTGGAGTGTATTCTTAAATTCATCCAACGTCATCACGTAAAGCATTCCATTTTTTTCGCTTCTTTGATACCATAGCCCCGATGCCTTACAGATGGCATCAATTGCCATTTGTGCCGAAACATTTTCTAAGTGAAGATCAACAATCACACCCGTCGCCTTATTGCTGACTACAATAGGCGTTCCTGTTGTCTGCGATAGCAATCGGGCCGCATCTTTCATCGATACCTGGTTAAGGCTAAGGGAAGAAACCCGATGATCTTTTTTGATAGAAGAAGCCATTGCGTTCAGATCCGTTCTTGATTCTGCGGCAACCGACAAACCAACCAGAAGCAAGAACGAAAATTCCCAAAAGGAACAAATTATTTTTTTCATGATATTCTTTCTTTTAACGGACTATTATAACTTTATCGGGGCGTTCCTGTTGAATCAGTTCAACTTCATCATTGCGAATCGACTTGACCACAATATAGGACTCGCTAACAACGCTTCCGGTTTTGGATTTTTCATGAACTCGGATTACATTTCCTGTTTTTACATAATAGTTTTTACCAGTATTATCAATCTGTAAAATAACCATTGGCTCTTGGTCTTTTATTCGGATCATTCCTTTTACGGTGATATTTCCCACAGATTTCTCATTCGAAAGCGGAGAGAAGTCCCCCGCGTCCGATGCCAGGAAACGAAAGGGATCGCCACACCCTAGCGGATCCACAGGAGATGGAATTGTGTCCTCCTGATTTTTTCCCATCACTGCGGCAGTACTATTTTGGGCGATGTTTTTGTGTGTTCTGTTTTTCGGGATATTTTTTGCGGGTGTGTTTTTTGGAGCGCGGGGCGGCGCATCCAAAATTGCAGCACTCCTAGTATTCTTTGTTTTTTTTGCTTTCAGAGGCCGAACAGATTGCGTTTGTGATATTTCTGAATTTGATTTCGCTTCTACAAAATTCAGCTTGTTAAAAAGCCCAAACCGAAAAGCAAGAATAACAACAATCAATCCACCACCACCAAAGATAAAAATTACTTTCCTTAGATTCATTTTTTATTTTCCTAATATTTTAGTTCTTTACTTTGCCGTAGAGGCCGCCATCAATCCCATAAAAAATGCGATATAAACAAATCCCACAATACTTCCAACGATAACGAATAATGCAGGCTCTATCATTTTTGAAAGTAGCGCAATCCGACGCTGTAAATCAATATCACAGAAGTCCGCAACTTTCAATAGTCCGGCATCCATTCTTCCGGTATTTTCGCCTACGACCAGCATCGCATCGGCCAGCGGAACAAAAGGCCGCAATTCCGAAACCCGAAACGCAGTAGAAAGCGGATGCCCCTGAGAAAGAAGATCCTTTATTTTATCTAATTCACTACGATAAAAGTAGTTGTTAAGAGCAGCCATCGTAAAATCTAATGCCGGAATAATATGAATTCCACTACGCGTCAGAATACCCAATGTACGACTCCACAACATGTTGCTTGATGCCTGAAACACTTTTCCGATAACCGGAAGACGCAAGGCAAAAAAATCGACGTGGTATGCAGTCTCTGGTGTTCTTCGCAATAAAATAATAACGATAGTAATAACAATAGGAGCCAAAAGAACATAGATTCCATACTTTTGTAAAAATCCAGTAACATCAACTAAGGCTTGAGTTATCGGCGGCAATTTGGCGGAACGACCTGCTAGAAATTTCATGATTTTAGGAATCACATTAAGCATCAAAAAGGTAACGATTCCAATGGTGGCCAGAATAACCATGATCGGATAAGCCATGGCCTGCATCACCTGCCCTTTTAATTTACGCTGACGCTCAAGCAAGTTTGCAGAGTAACGACACATTTGATCAATATCCCCATTCGCTTCTCCAGCTCCAAGCAAGCCAATAACAATATTCCCTAAAAAGGGCATCTCCTCTGAAAGCGTTTCCGTCAACAATTTTCCGGACTGTAATTTATTTACCACACAAAACAGCGCACGCGACATGAAATATCCCGACTGCGCCGCCACTGTTTGGAATGCGTTCAAAATAGGGATTCCTCCCTCCAACATCGCGGATAGTTGCCCTAGTACCAATTCTTTTTGTAGACTGGAAATCAAAATTGCACTCAGCAACTTTTCGTAATGGGAACGCTCTGTAAGATTAAAATAGGGCGAATCCGTTACCGATGAGCGAACCGCCTCTATGCGGATGATGGTTTTTTGGCGTTCTTTCAAAATAGCTTCGGCAGATTCTAGATTTTCCGCTGTGATGACGCCGCGTTCTTTGCCACCGTCATTCACGCTTGCTACATATTTAAATACCATAAATTATACCTCAAAAGTTATCCGTGGTAACATTTCTTACTTCTTCAATGGTTGTTTTCCCTGCCAGTATTTTAGCAGCCCCATCTGCCCGCAACGAGGGGTGTTTTTTTTGCTCAAATACGTATTGTTCAAATTCGCGCTCATCTGCATTTTTCAAAATCATCTTCCGCAGCTCATTATCAATCGAGATCATCTCGTATAAGCCAATTCGCCCGGCATATCCTTTTTTCCCACAAAAAGAGCACCCCACCGCGCAGGGAACTTTCAAGGCATCGTCTTCCGAATCCCAACCAAATTCCATACACTCCGCCGAACTCGGACGACGATAAGTTACACAATGCGGACAAGGCACCCGAACAAGACGCTGAGCAATTGCCAAACGTAACGTCGAAGCGACTAAAAAGGGTGCAATACCGATATTAACTAACCGCGTTAAAACCCCCGCTGCACTATTAGTATGCAATGTTGATAAAACCAAATGACCGGTTAACGCTGATTTAACTGCGATATCTCCGCTTTCACTATCGCGAATTTCACCGATCATAATGATATCTGGATCGTGCCGCAAGACACTTCGTAGTGCTTTATTAAAGGTTAGACGCTCGCTATTTTCATCAACCTTAATTTGAGTTACACCATCAACCGGTTTTTCTACGGGATCTTCAATACTGACAATATGTTTTGCCGTACTTTGGCGCAATCGGCGCAGAGCCGCATATAACGTTGTGGTTTTGCCGGAACCAGTTGGACCGGATAACAGAATAATACCATTCGGATCGGAAAGTGCCTGTAAAAACATCTTTCGGTGAACGTCACTCATTCCAAGCGAATCAATTTGTTCAAGCTCTTCGCCATGATCCTGCGTCAGCAGACGCAGGGTGATGTGCTCACCATGGATGGTTGGAATTGTAGCAACACGTAAATCAATATTTTCACCATTAAGAACAGTCGTGATACTACCATCAAGCGGGGCTCGCTTTTCAGCAATATCAATGCTGGCAGCAATTTTTATAACCGCCGTGAGTTCCGTCAAAATATTAGAATCCAATTTTCGGTCAAAACGTATCGCGCCATCAATTCTCATCAAAATATTGCCGCCGGCTTCTTCAGGAACGATATGAATATCGGAAGCACGCAGTTGAAGGGCACGATTTAAAAGAATATCAAAAAGAGCCGTCGCAGAATTTTGATCCTCCTGAGTTTGCACTGGGTAGTAACGTTTCAAAGCCATGATCAAATCGTTGGTGTCATCAGCCACAACACATTGAACGGTGTAATTGGTTTCATTTTCTAATGCATCGACAACCTCCAAAGGATCGGCCTCCGATGATATCGCAACCGTCAGCATTTCATCATAGCAAGTTAGCGGTAAGCTTTTAGCACGATGGGCCAGTTGCGGACTCAAACATCTTAGAACCTCATCGGGGATGGATATTTTGCGGATCGAGATGGTATTCATTCTGAAGTGCCCTCCTTGCGAAACGGAACATGTATCTCAAAAGAGCATTCCAAAGCCATATGTTGTTGGAAATGTTGATCTGTAATCTGATTTTGTGAACGAGTCATCTTTAAATTATTTAGGCGAAAAATCTGTTTGCTGTGATAGACATCCTGTAAAAAACGCTGGATATTGCCATATTGTCCGAGAACCTTGAAGAAATAGCTCTCTACCGCTATTGTGTCTGGCAGAACCAACGATACCCGCCGATCTTGCTTGTGGTTTATCTGGTTTATCCTTCTGGATTTTAAAGATGCCGGAAGATAGGGTTTCGCCCGATCCTCCAAAACAATTTTTAATTGGTTACGGTCAAAGAGTACTCGAAGTTCAAGAATCGTTTTTCCAATATCCGATCGACTTAATCCACCGCCATTTGTGACAATTATTTTATTCGCAGAACGAACTTCTGTAAGCTGCGATTGTAGTTTACGTTGCTGGTTTTTACTGTCAAGTATCATCAGTTTCGTATCCTCAATAATCACCATATTCTGTAGTTTTTTTCGAATTTCTTTCTGTTTTTGTTGCAACGGCTTGATCTGATAATTCAATGCATAATAAGCCACTAAAAAGCTTAAAACCGCCCCCACAACAATTCGCATGATCAATGAAGTTTTATTGTAATAGCGCAAAAAATCGTCACGCCAGATTTGGAACTGTTTCTGTGCCATTTTAATTTCCGGTTCCCTCAACATGAATGTGAAATGTGATTCGTCCGTCTTTTTCTTTATTCAACCCATCCGAAAAAAGGGCTAACTTACGCTTTTCAAGTTCATGGCTAAAGTGTGCAAAAAACGTTGATAAATCTGGCTGCCATACCGTTTCTCCGCTGATAAAGACACCATCCTTTTCTTCGGATATAGCGTTAATTCTTGTGTACTGCAACCGATAACGTTCCAAGAGATTAACGACCAAAAGGCCCCGTTTAGAAACGCGTTGTCCATTATACAACATCTGATAAATATCTTTTTCTGCGGATAATTTTATTTTCAGCTTTTTTAGTTTTTCATCTTCTTGCTTAACCTTTTTTTCAATACTTTGATTACATTCGAATTTATCTTCCAGTCTCTTTTGATTTATTGTATTTTGAACGATAAGCAAGATCATAGAGCATAAAACCGTGACAAACATCCCCAGTCCAATGATCGTACCGGGCAATTTGGGGTCTCTCGCTTTTGGCCGCAGTAGCGCAGGATGAATCAGAACACGGTGATCTCTAAAAAAGAAAAGAGCCGCATTTTGTACTGCTGTTTGCCAATTTTCTTGAACGACAGATCCGGCTTCTGATATTTTCTGCAACTTTTCGCAAAAATTTTTCGAGAAACGAGGTGCATAAAGTGTTACATCCTTATGCTTTAACAAAACCAGACGCCTCTGCGCTTTTTCGGCCCAATCATCCTCTTCGTTTTCTGAGGCAGGCAATCCGAACGGTAAATTACGCATGGAAATTTTGTTGCGATGCTGCGTTGCTAAAATTCCATGATCACCGATAAACAGCAAAAAAGCATCCTTCTCATCTACAGAATCAGAATTAGAAAAATATTCCGATATTAAAAATTGTTGAACGCTCGTAATACCAAGAAATTTCTGCTTTGCCAATGCGGAATCTGCCGTAGCACCTTGCACTTCCTCCATATCAAAAAAAGAAGTAACAACACCACCTCGAAAAGAATAAAGCCGGTCGTCCATATAAGAAATGCGCAAATCTCCGGAGTGCTCACCCAGACTCGCCTCGGCAGCATATTCGATAGCAGATTGACGATCCTCGGGATCAAGTTCTGCACCAAGTTTTACCTCCAACTCACGGATCTCTGAGTTGGATAAAAATAAAGCCTCTCGGGTCCCCTGCTTTTGTCCAAATTCCAAAACCGTTTTACGCGCTGTCCCAGATTTGAAAAGATGATCCAGAATTATTTTTTCTTTTTCTATGACAATAGCACGAGTTCCGGACTCCTCTTCTGCAACAATTAGGACTCTTTTTTTTGATTTCCAAAAATTCCAGTTTTTCATAGGGCTGTACTTTGATCTTTTCGCTCTAAATAGAGTGTTATATGATTTTCTCCAGGTTTCAATTCAATCCACTCAAAACTTCCTACGGCAACAGAGCTATAAACAGACCCATTCAAATTGCCAATAAATGCATAAATGAGACGTCGCCCGGGAACGAGCCATTCCGCCCGAAAAAAAGAGGGAACCGTTCCCGTTTCAGAATATTGCCAATCCAGACGACTGCGTAAACGATTCGCGTTGTATAAGCCTCGTTCCACGGACTCATCAAGATTGGCATCCGAAGTTGCATCAACATCCATCCCGATTGTTTGGATTCCTGAATCATTTTCATAACAATAGTAAAGCGGAGGATATAATATTTTCTTTTCTAATTCGGTATCCGAATATGGCGCAAAACAAAAGAACCCAGCTTCCATGCATTCCCCCCCCGAATAGACACGTTTTGCCGGAGCAAAAAACAAAACCCTTACAGAATCAGCAGACACCATATTAGACGGAGTGCCATAAAACCAACCAGTATTGACGCAAGAGTAATCGCTTGTATCCAGATTCGGTGCAACCGTATTGTCATTGACAGTACTGGTGTAATAATGCCTTTTTCCCGATTCTTCGATAAATACAACTTCGCCGCGCTTGTATGACGATCCCTCCGAATAGATCACGGCAGAAAGCTGTTTAAGAGAATTCCACTGACACCAATCAAAGTCGTCACGAACCTTCAATGAAACCAACAAAGTAGCCAAATTTCCTTCATGTGGAAACAGGAATGAATGATCAGAATCCGAGACATCCGTTCCCCCGAGCGCATTATCCGCCCCATAACTTACCACACCCTCAATTTCAATATCAGCTGCCGGAGTTTCCAATAAATCATAGCTTCCTTTTAAAGAAGAGTCCGCCATCTCCAGATAATAACGAGTCACAATTTTCCATGGATTTCCCCACCCATCCATAAAATTTGAGGTCTCATTAAAAAGATTAAAATATGAGCCATTCCAACCAACCTGCATTGTAATCTCTGGAAAAACATAGTCCGAAAATATCGGTTCCACAGAAAGACCAAGGATGGTAGCATTAATATTTATTTTACACAAATGTGAAAACATTGTTGCACTTGCCGATTGATGTTGAAACACGCTTCGATCATAGAGTTGCGCTAAATTTCTTCCATTCTTGCGCACACCTGCTTCATCTGTTTCAACGGTCACGGTTGGCCATCTTCCCATATCTGAAATAAAATCACCAATACCACTGTTTTTTCCATCTCCGATCATCGTTTCACACAGCATTTCACCACGTTCCACTGTCTGCAACTCCCGATTCCGAAGTTCCACATCCGCAAAATTATCAAGTACTACAGAGCTCAATGCCGCTACGATCGCAAGCGAAATCACAAGTTCCAGTAACGTTAAATTATGAGAGTTTGTTTTCATGATTTCTCAAAATCCTGCCATGGGCATCAACCGAACAATAAGGTCATCGCCGCCCGCTATTATTTCATCTGCTACCGATGGATGCGGATCATCCACATCAAAAGAATCCGGAAAAGTCTCTAATTTTTGATTCGGCCCCGTACAAACTAAAACCATTTTCTGCAGTCTTCGAAACTCCAAAAGATCATGTCCATAAGAATCGGTTCTCGCAACGGGACATAAAACCCGATAATAACCACCATAAGGATCTTTAACAACTGGAACTCTACGCGAAAAATCAGGCGCTACCGATACAGAACCATCCTCTGCCAAAATTTTATTTTCCTGTCCACAGGACAATGCCGAACTGTGCGCTTCCGTAATTGTAACGGAGAAAATAGCAACGAGACCCTCTTGTTCCAAATAGGGTGCGCGGCGGCCAATTGCGGTATCAGCATCATAAGCATCGTAAAACAAATAGCCATCATCATCCGAAGATAAAACCGGATGCACATCGCAAAGTAGCGGCCATAGCCCGTATAGCGCAATATCATAAAGTTTCTTGTTGCTAGCCGTCTCAGCAGCAAGCCCATTAAGTGCTGGGCGAGCTTCAGAACGAAGAACCATATCGGAACAAAAACGCTGAAAGGCCTTTTGGACTTCCCGCATTTCAGTTTTTGCAACTTTATCCTTCGCATCATCGCTGGTATCGTTAAAACCCGGCAAGACCAAAGTAAGCAATGAGCCCAAAATTCCAATTACAATCAAAAGTTCAATAAGAGAAAAAGAATGTACCGTAAATTGTTTATTATTTTTATTCATCTTTTTTGCCATTTATATTTTTATTGCCAATGATCTCTCTTCCATTCATCAAAAAAAGAAAACAAACACATCTGCACTGAAAATATAGAAATTTCATTCGCCTGAAGTTAAAATTTCAGTTCGCCAAACACAACTCCGGCGAACTGAAATTCAAAACAGAAATTAGAAGTCGTCCGCGTCAAGAATTCCGCACTCAGGGCAAGCAGTCCCTATAAGTTTGGCTGCCGTGCCATCTTCATAGACCTTAAACAAGCAGATATAATAACGGAAACTCCCCGCATCTAACCAGGGGCATTTCCCCACTTCAGTAATGCTGATTTTCGATTCCTGGGAACCACCACCATAGGGGTAAGCATTTTCCCAATCCACCGTTGTTGCAACAAAAAGAGGAACGATCTTAAACACGGATTCGGTTGCCTTCCGACAACGTTTTTGATCATCCGTAAGTGTCGACCAGTCCACAGCAACACCCGCAGCAACCCAGTCCGACAATACAACGCCCTTAAGTTGGAGCGGTGCTCCCCCATCAACCACTGATTTATAACTACCATCAGCATTCATGGTATCACTCCAATCGGCACTAACAGCACGAACCGCCGTAACCGTACCGATATCTTCAGCCGCCTTTTTTTCATAAGCTAGTTGCGCAATTCCAGCCTCCTGAAGCGATTGGCCATAGGAACCGTCATCCGAATCAATCGCTAATACTTCAGTCTTCTCTTTCATATTTTCTCTAGTAACAACAGCCATGGCATCAATCACGCCATCGGCTACATCAACACCGGCAACCTCACTATCCGTACCGGTATGAAACCCAGACGGATAAACGCCGTTAGAGGCCTCAAACATCGTTACATAACGAAGCGTTCCAGCGTTGTTATAATCACAAGCCGTATCTTTGGCTGCAGATTCTGAATCACTAAAATGCGGTAAAATCATCGCCGTAAGTGCCCCCATAATCCCGATTACAATTAAAAGTTCGATAAGTGAAAAGTTCTTTCGTGTCATTCTTTCTTTTTGATAAAACATTGATTTTCTCCGATTTATTTTGATAAATTAATTAAATATTTTGCCCCCCCACAGAGCCTGTTAAATTTATACATTCGCCCCGAAACCACATCGGCGACAGTTTTCCTTTATTGAATCATAGACCTCCTTTGTTCATTGTTACGATTTCGACAAAGAGGATTCTGCTTTCTCAGTTTCTCCCGTTTTTTGAGACAATATCGAGTTATCAAGCACAAAACGATATTCACGCCCGCTACGAATTAAAACCTCTTTCTGACCTCTTTTTAAAATCTTGGTGTCCACTTCAAGATGACCAAAACCATCAAAATTCAAAATATACTCAAAAGACTGCATTAATCGGCTCTTGAGACGCTCCATTTCTGATTTCATTATTTCTTCCATGACGTTTCTTTGTTTTTTTGTTAGTCCAGCATAAGTAATTGGCTATTTTTCTTCTTCCCGATGAGAATTACGACATTTTCCAACCACATCAATCTTTACCACTAAACCATCGGTTGCGTATCCTCTCGCTCGACACCACCTTAGAATGAATTGCTGTAAATCCGGATCCTTTATGTTTTGCTCACGACTACATCCATGACAGGAAATGTAGTAAGTAGGCACGTCCAAACTTTTACGCTGAAAAATGCATTTCCCGTCGCAATATTTCAATTCTATAATCCCGACAGCACACATTAATTTGAGATTGCGGTAAACAGTTGATTTTGCTAAATTCATTCCATGTTTCTCTGCATATGCTAAAATATCTTCCATCATAAAACAAGGACTGCTTTTTTCCACAGCACGTAAAATTACTTTCCGTACTTGTGTATAAAACATTTTGCGATCTTTTAAATAATCTTCAAATGCTGAATTAATATTCATTTTATTGCCATTTCCATGCTATGAAGTTTTGATATTATACCGAAACATTGAGAACTTCTTACTGTCGCCAAAAGAAACAAAAGCTGCCATATTATTGCGAAAAACGGATATTCACACCAAACGACTCTTACGAGAACCGCCCTTTTTGTTTATGGGACCTAATATAGGATGTATCTTTTAAAAATCAATTAGGCTGGACTAACTTTTGGTAAATTGCTATTGTTTGCAATTTGCATTTTGTGATTATAAAGAGGTATTTACCCGCTATCTTCAGGCTTAGAATAGCAGACCGTTTAAGTTACAGAAACAGTAAACTGCAGAATTCTGGTGGTTCCGGTAGCTATTATAACAAAAGATAGAAAGACGGACGAAGCATGACGGTACCAATAAGACAGTGACGCATTCCATTACGTCTGGGATATTTTGGGATATATACTTTAGAGAAACGAAATCACCTGTAGTATCTGCTAAAGACAGCTCACTTCAACTTTATACCCACTTTTTTTATTCTAGATTCGCGGAACGACAAGCGAAAAAAGGGCTTCTGTTTTTTTTAGGCTGCAAAGATAGAAAAAAAGTTATTGGGGTTGTTTTTTTTACAATATAGGGATATCTTATTAAAAGGATATTTTTAATATCCATGCAGTCTTAATTATCATGGAACACTTTTTAAGAAAGATAAAGCGATGATTCTTCAAAAGAATTTGCTTTCTGCCTGTGGATGTCTCACCTATTTTACTATCGGCATATTGCAAGTTGTTGCAATTACTGTCGGCATTAATGCATGGTGGCATTGGCATTGTTTTTTTTCGGTGATTTGTGCGCTCTTTGTAGGATATATTCCTATTATAGGGACGATTATTTCGATTTTTGCTGCTATGAAAGGCTTGCAATGGTCCTTATTATTTTCGTTATGCATGTTTTGCTGGCCCTATTTAATTTATGCCATAGCAATCATTCTTGGCAGCATGACGAAAGACTCTCCGCACATCCACAAAGAATAAAAAATTATATAGAGTTTCTATGAGTGAACCAAAAAAACGCGCGCCCCGCAATCAAACGCTGACATTATCCGAACCGGAGATTGCCCAACTCTCCAAAAGATTACTAAAACCAGATCATCCTTTATGCACTGCGGAATTTTCCCATAAAATCATGCAGGGCGATTTCTTTACAATTATTGATTTTTTGCCCGATCATTTTGTAGATTTAATGATTCTTGATCCGCCCTATAATTTAGATAAAGATTTTAACGGATCTAAATTTGCGAAAAGAACAAATGATGCCTACATCCAATACTTAGAATCCTGGTTTCCAAAATTACTTCGTTTATTAAAACCCCATGCCCAAGTTTATTTATGCGGAGACTGGAAATGTTCTGCCGCAGATTATTTTATCATGAGCAAGTATCTCCACGTGCAAAATCGCATTACTTGGCAGCGTGAGAAAGGCCGTGGCTCCAAATCGAATTGGAAAAACGGCTGCGAGGATATCTGGTTTGGTACAATGGACAAGGAGTACTATTTCAATGTAGAATCTGTAAAGATAAAGAAAAGAGTAGTTGCTCCTTATCGGCAGAACGGAGAACCAAAAGATTGGCAAAAAGAACAATCCGGTAATTACAGACTGACCCATCCGTCCAATTTTTGGGATGACATCTCGGTCCCTTATTGGTCCATGCCGGAAAACACGGACCACCCGACTCAAAAGCCAGAAAAACTGATTGCCAAGCTAATTCTAGCCAGCACGCAGCCCGGTGATTTTGTTTTTGATCCTTTTTTAGGAAGTGGCACAACTGCCGTTGCGGCAAAAAAACTCGGCCGAATTTTTTCCGGCATTGAACGAAATCAAGAATACTGCTGTCTGGGGCAAACACGACTTGACAAGGCAGAAACGGATTCAACGATTCAAGGCTATACCGATGGCGTATTCTGGGAGCGAAATTCATTGCGTGCACAACGAAAAAAGAAACCTCTGCCCCCCCCAAAATAAATTTAGGACCCTTTCACGAAACAGCATTTTGTTTTAATACAACAAAAAATCAGCAAGCACGTTCCAGTAAAAAAAAATCCAGTAGGACGCTACAAAAAACAGTCGTCACTTTATTTTTAAAGAAAAAGCCACAGAAGTTAGAAAATCCTAATCCACGCAATATATTCCGTCCATAAATACAACCAAAACAGCCCATTCGCATTATTTTAAACACGCTACAATAATCGAATAAAAATTTACACAAAAAAGAGGACACACAAATGAACGCAGAAGAATTCAGTCAATTACGATATGGCATGTTTATTCATTATGGCCTTTACAGCATTCTTGGCAGAGGCGAATGGGTGATGAATCGCGAAAAAATGCCAGTTCCGCAGTATGAAAAACTGGCAAAAAGATTCAACCCCAAAGAATTTGATGCGGATAAAATTTGCCAGTGTGCGGTTAACAGCGGCATGAGATACCTTGTTTTCACAACAATGCATCATGACGGCTTCCGTCTTTATAATTCAAAGCTTAGTTCTTATAATTCAGTCAAAGTCTGCGGCCGGGATTTAACTGCTGAAATCATCGCCGCCGCCAAAAAGCATGGGCTTAAAATCGGGCTCTATCACAGCCTAAATAACTGGCACGACAAGCCGGATGCCGTCGATGCGTTCGAAAGCAAAGACGCCTACAATCAATTTATTGAAAACACTTTTGCGCGGCTTGAAGAGCTAGTTCAAACCTATAAGCCCATTGATATTCTGTGGTATGATGGCTGGTGGCCCTTTCATAAAGATGGCTGGCAAGCCGAAAAAATGAATGCCATGCTGCGCAAAATCCAGCCGGATTTATTATTTAACGGCCGCAATTGTCTGCCCGGTGATTTTGCTACACCAGAACAGCACTTAACCCCGCCGTCGCCATGGCGGCCATGGGAGGCAGCAATAACCATCAATGATCACTGGGGCTACTACCGCCATGATAAAAATTTTAAAAAGCCCATCGAGATTGTCAAAATGCTTTTACACTGCGGGGACGACCGTGGAAATCTTCTTTTGAACATAGGTCCGAAACCAAACGGCGCATTTCCCAAAAAAGCCGTTAAGACACTTCACGCTGTCGGCACCTGGCTCGAGCAAGGCGGCTCCAAGGCTATTTTTAATAATGACAAAATGATTCTGAATCCACTTCACCAAGTCCCAGGTCCTTACTGCACAGACTGGGATAACAACGGTATTTTTACGGCAGCCAAAAATCACCTTTTCTTTACTCTTTTATATAATCCCGGTAAAAAATTAACCTTTACCGGAATTTCAGGCAAAGTTCAAAAGGTGACCGTTAAAAACTATGGCCCGCTAACCTTTACGCAAATAGAGGACCATGTCCTAATTGAACTTCCAAAACAAGTTACCAAATGTTTCGCCCCCGTACTTGATTTTAAATTTAATGAGGCTCCTTCTATTTATCGGACTGGCGGTATGCGCACGCCAAAAGTTGAGCACCCGCGCTACGATCCGATAAAACCGGATATCCAATATTAAAGACGAAAAATCGTACGGCCTACGACTCCAGGAGAACGATGTTCCATTAACGCAGACAGGAAGAAAAGCCTTCCTGTCTGCGTTAATCATCTAGTCCATATAACCCAGGCATTAAACAAGAAGTTTTTTCTGATGCAAAATTTTTGAGCAATCTCAATTTAGTCTTTTTAAAGTTTAGCGAAGAATACGATACGTAATGCCGGGCTAATATCAAAATAGGCAAAAGATTTCTATCCTCTTTTTATCCAGTCTATTTTTAATAATCACAACACAAAAGCAAAAAAAAAGACACCCCCGAGAATTACAATGGCTGAATTAACAAACTTAGAAAAAGTACGCAAACTGCCCTGGCAACTTGCCGGCAATGCATTCAATACGGTCTTTTTTTACACGACTGTCTCGGGCTCCATATTTGTACTGTTTTTAAATGAGCTCGGCATTGGTAAATCAAAGATAGGATTTTTGCTATCCCTTTTGCCATTCTGCGGATTAACAGCCATCTTCACAGCACGCTGGGTTGCTCACGTCGGGCTGAAGCGAATTTTTCTCCTCTTCTATGGCATTCGAAAACTTTGTATTGCTTGCCTTCTTTTCACTCCGCTGATCCTTGGAAAATTTGGCAATAATGCCGCGTTTCTATGGGTTGCGTCCTGCATTTTCTGTTTTTCGATATGCCGTGCCATTGCTGAAACTGCGGTATATCCATGGATGCAAGAATGCATTCCTGACAATATTCGGGGCAAGTTTTCATCCTACACCAATATTTTAGCACAGCTATGCGCCATTATAGCCATTGCAATCAGTGGTTTTATTATCGGGCACTTTTCCGGTTTGAATAAATTTATGTACATTATCTCCGGTGGTGTTCTATGCGGACTTTTAAGCTTATGGTGTTTTTTCTTTGTTCCAGGTGGCGGTCCAGTCCCCGACAGCAATCCGGATGATTCTCAATTCAAAGAGATATTTGTCTCGCTGCAAGACTTAAACTTCTGCAAATTTATTATTGGTCTCGGCTGCATTCTTATTAGTTACAGTGCGCTCATCTCCTTTATGCCGCTGTATATGAAAGATAAAATCGGCCTTTCCAGCGGGCACGTCGTTTGGCTTGATATCGGCACTTATCTTGGCATTCTAGTTTCGTGTTTTTTTTGGGGCTGGTGTTCGGACCGTTTTGGTTCCAAGCCCGTTATGCTTTTAGGCGCTTTTCTGATGCTGCCGATACCGCTATTTTGCTTTCTATTTCCGCGCGATCTCAGCGTTAGCGCGGCTTCGCAACTAGCGATTATAATTTCCTTTCTACTCGGAATCAGCAGCACTGCGTGGAATATCGGCATGATGCGTTACTTATTTGTAGATGCGGTTCCGCCCCAGAAGAAGACATCCTACATGGCTATTTTTTACGCCAGCGCGGGGCTTTTCGGCGGCATAGCACCCCTCGCAGCCGGTGCCCTTTTAGATGCTACCGAAAAAATTCATGCTAAATTCTGGTTTTTTACCATGGATCAATACACGCCTTTTTTCTTATTCATTACCCTGATTTTTTTCATTGGTATTTTTTTTATAAGCAAGACGCGTTCCGGAGGGGCTCTGCCCATGAAACGCTTTATGGGAATATTCACACAAGGCAATCCGCTTGCTGCAGTCGGTGGTCTTATTCGCTATCATTATATGCCGGAAGAAAAGAACAGGGTTTCTATTACAAAAAAATTAGGAAATGCGAACAACCCGCTCAGCAGTCGTGAACTCATTGAAGCTCTTACGGATCCCAGCTTTGATGTTCGTTATGAAGCTATAATTGCCATTGCCAACAGCAAGTCCGCACCAGAATTTGAGGAAGCATTAATACAAATCCTAAACAAGGAAGAGCCCGACCTCAGTTTCAATGCCGCCTGGGCGCTAGGATGCACTGGCGGCGAAGCGGCAATTCAGGCTCTTCGCCATACGCTTCATTCACGCTATCCATCCTTACGTGCCAAAAGCGCCAGATCGCTTGCTTCCCTGGGAGATAAAAAAAGTATCCCACTTTTTATTGAATATTTTTTAAAAGAGAAGTCCCCCGGCCTAAAAATAGCTTATGCCCAAAGCCTCGGCAAATTAAAATGCGATAAAATTATTCACGAAATGCTGAATTTTCTGGCAGCCCTAAAAGACCCCGTAATCCAATCCGAAATGGCATTAGCACTAAGCCGCATTGTCGACAAAGAAGAAAATTTTATCTCTATATGGAGAAAATTTCAAACAGAGTATGATATCTCTGCACTAAAAATGATGGAATCTCTAAAACGCCAAACAAAAAATACTTGCTACAAAAATCCAGATTTGCGAAAAATTGCAGAAGATGCCTGCATTGCATTCTCAAAAGAGGACAATACACTCGCCATTCAACTACTTGGTAAATTCTGCGGTTGTCTTGCCGACAGTAACAGCCCGCTTTGCGCTCTATTAAAAGAATGCCAAAAACGCCTGAATGAATTTAAAACAACTCGAATCGAATATATCGTCCTTGCCTTTCAATGCGCCGAAAAAAAATTAGACCTCATCCAAGCAAATTCCCTTCAAGACAAAAAAACGACAACCCCAGCCCCAGACATCCAATAAAACATAAAAAACGGCAATTGTCTCTCTTTATTCAAACACCCAATGGTTGTATCTTTAGAGAATGCATTCCGTTCAATCATGGGACATTTTCCATATTTTTGCCAGGAAAGGACAACGGTCCAAATCAAAAGCCCCACAAAATAGAAAAACGGAGCCTTTTTCATACCAACAAAAAAAGCTCCGTTTTTTTAGATACGCTCCACGTTCCTAAAACATAAGAAAGAATTCTCTTTCATGTTTTACGATTCAAGAAGCGCGCTATCGTCCTTTTCATCAAACACTTCTTCGGTTTCATTTGAAGCGTCCTTTTCATCAAACACTTCTTCGGCTTCATTTGAAGCAGCATTTTCAGCCACTTCTGCCGCTGTTTTACCAATTGTCTTTGTCTTATCAAGTTCTACCCGGATCTTCGCCAGGATGCGTTCCTCTAAGCCTTTATCGGTCGCAATCGCCTTCTTAGTCTGCTCACGCCCCTGAGCAATCTGTTCCTCTTCAAAAGAAAACCACGAACCGCGACGATCCAGCAATTTCATATCAAGGGCCACATCAAGAATAGAGCCGGAACGAGAAATTCCCTCATCATACATAATATCAAATTCGGCCTGATGGAAAGGCGCAGCCAATTTATTTTTCACAACCTTAACTCTTACACGATTTCCCTGTGGCATACCATCCGGTGATTTTATCGTCGCTAAACGGCGAATATCTAAACGCAATGACGCATAAAATTTTAAAGCACGCCCGCCAGATGTTGTTTCTGGGCTTCCAAACATAACGCCGATCTTCTCGCGAATCTGGTTTGTAAAAACGATACAAGTATTGCTCTTACCCACAATAGCAGTAAGTTTTCGCAAAGCCTGAGACATTAAACGCGCCTGCAACCCCACGTGACTATCTCCCATCTGACCCTCAATTTCGGCTCTTGGAACAAGTGCCGCAACAGAATCAATCACTAAGACATCGATAGCACTACTGCGAACCAAAGTATCCGCAATATTTAGAGCATCTTCCCCACAGTCTGGCTGTGACACCAGCAAATCATCCGTATTAACGCCAATAATTCGCGCATAATGCGGATCAAGCGCATGCTCCGTATCAATATAAGCACAAACACCGCCGGCTTTTTGGGCATTTGCTACCACATGCAAACAAACCGTGGTCTTACCCGAGGACTCCGGTCCATAGATTTCCACAATTCTGCCCCGCGGAAACCCGCCAACACCGACCGCAATATCTAAAGACAGCGCGCCCGTACTGATTACTGGGATCTCCTCATGATATTGATCTCCAAGGCGCATGATACTGCCTTTGCCAAATTCTTTCTCAATCTGACTTAGCGCCAGCTTCAAATTCCGATCATGCAATTGATTCGTTGAAACGTCCATTTTTTTAGCCATTAAATCCACTCCTTCATCATTCTATTTAAACTCTTTTCTTATCATAATCAGTTTGTTTCTTTTTGCGCGTTTTTTTCCAAAAAAACATAGCAAAGCACACCGAATCATCCAACACCATAACATTCCATAGCGTATTATGATTCTTTCAGCAAAGCGTCCAGCATTTGCAACGCCTTGTAGGAAGTCTGTTGTCGCACTTCCGCTCGATTTCCAGCGAACAGACAGCGAACAACGTCCCTTTTATCTCCTGCTACGGCGCCAATGCAAACCGTACCCACCGGTTTGCCCGGCACGGCTCCGCCGGGCCCGGCGATACCGCTGACAGCCACGCCGGCCGACACGCCGCCATTTTTCTGCAAACCGGCCAACATTTCGCACACGGTCTGCTCGCTGACCGCGCCATAGACATCCAATGTTTCTTTTTTCACATCCAGCTGTCGTTGTTTCCATTCATTCGTATAAGTGATAAAACCACCCGCGAACCACTCCGAGGAGCCCGGTATCGCAGTACAAATACCGCCAATTCCACCACCCGTACAGGACTCAGCCGTCCCCATCATCCAGTTTTTTTTACACAAAATAGATGAAATGGACTCCAACAGAGGAACGAACTTTTTAATTTCAGCCATTTTTTTTATTCTTTCTCTTCGGACTTAACACCAGCACTCATCCTTCCGCAAGAACTTCAGCACAAGCATAATTCTGTTCATGAGAGATGCTGATATGCCAATGCTTTACGCCGAGTTTTTCTGCTGTTTCGGCAGCGTGTCCGGTTAATTCAACAACCGGATAGCCCCCTTCATGATTCGATATGTTAATTTCCCTCAATGCGCAGTCTTTAGTAATGCCGGTTTTCAGGGCCTTTGCTAGGGCTTCTTTGGCAGCCCAGCGTCCCGCATAATAGGCAACCCGCACGCGGGCGTTTTGCGGTGCATTCTGCTGTTCGCGCAACGTATAGACATGATCCAAAAAAGTTTTTCCCGAGCGTTCTATGGACGCTTTCAATCGGGCAATTTCAACAATATCAATACCGATGCCGATAATCATAGCCTTTTACCGTCCCGTCCGCTCTTGCACCCACTGTTTCGCCTGTTTCTGATATTCAGTCGCTTTTTCCGGATTGGTCATATCTTTAATAAAGCGCTGAAAAAGTGCCAGGAAAACAGTTTGGAAGATATAAAGATTTGTCATACGTTCATCGAAGACGCCGGCCGTATCTAGGGATTCGCCTTCTGGCAGTTTCATTCCTTTGAAAACGAACTCATTTGCATCGAAAGTAAAGGCCCATTCTTCTCCTTTG
Organism: Lentisphaeria bacterium; assembly: GCA_041669565.1. Classification (GTDB taxonomy): domain Bacteria; phylum Verrucomicrobiota; class Lentisphaeria; order Oligosphaerales; family Oligosphaeraceae; genus JBAYAV01. Next base: position 13,403 of record JBAYAV010000003.1, on the reverse strand, counting down.
CCGCGTGCCAGGATCAATTTTGCCCGGCGCAATTTTTTACCAACCATCAATGCTGCTTTAGCCTCAGCACTTAACGTTGGCACGCCTTTGCGGATTGTACTTTCATAAGCGCCATTACCTTCGGCCACAAAAACCAGCGGGCCATCGATTCCAAGGCTGAATTCACCTAATTTACTAGATGGAAGGATACCGTCATGTTCTTCCTGGAAAAACCACAGCCACGTCAAGAAATTTTCTCCCAGTGTTCCGCCTTCAAGGGTGTCGTCCAGCTCGGGTGAAATATTGAGCAGTGGAATAGACTGTGGTTCAATATCGAACATATTCAGTGCCGCCACTTCTGGGCACAGTGCCATTGGCATAACCCCGGTTGCTTTATGAAAATATTCAAGCACGAGGTCCAATTGTCGGGTTGAAGTCGCAGTGGTATACATCACATGATCTTTTGGAGCGATTGCGATATACACGCCGGACAATTGTACCGGCATCGTCGGCTGCAATTCTTCTTGGATTTCTTCTCGGATCCGTTTTTTTTCTTTTCGGTTGATATGATCTGTGCCATTTTCAGCCATGCGCTGCAATTCGCTCAGTCGACATTTTGCATTTAGAAGCGAAGAAGGAATTTTCCGTTCCGCCTGGCGCAAGCACAGGTGATAATTTCCAACTAATTTACACGTATCCTCGTTGATATTTTCTTCCATCAGATGCCGTCCTGAAACCCAGCCATATTCCGGCTCGTTTCCGACTTTTTCCCACGATGGCGCCACATTTGCAGCAAATCCCTCTAAAAAGTTTTTCGGAAGTTCTTCCGGTAAACTACAAACACGAAACGAAATTGTTCCCCGATCAAATGGCATGTAATTACTCTCCTGATTTCTATAAATATTATTCATTTTTTTTTACAAAAAAAACGCCCTGGGCATTCCTTTATTTTAACACCTGAATACAAAAATACCAATCCCCAAAAAGAAAAAAAGAGAAAATACACCAATATTTATTGGCGTATTTATGATTTACTATATTTTAGTAGTGAATATTATAAAAACAGCCCTATTTTGTGATATTTTTTGAAAATGGGCGCACCATTCTTATTTTTTTTCCGCATTCGTTTCAAAAACCAGTACATATCTCCTTATACCAAAATCTTTTGTAGTATATCCACTCAAAGCATGCTTTTTCAGAAAAACAGCAATTTCTCTGAATATATCCCTTTTAGATCTCAAGTTCTTCGTTTCTCTGTGCCCAGACACCAAGTCTTTTCCACAAACAGAAACTAATTTAAACTACTATTCCTCAACGGCTTAACTAAGATAAATATTTTCAAACAAAATTTCCCAATTTTGCGATTCTACAAATACACCACTAAAACCTTTCGCAAAGCCCCCCCCGGACACGGAAAGATCTTCATCTTTATGAAAACACCCCTCTTAATAGTAAAAAGTCAAGGCTGTTTTAATTATAAAATCATAATAGATCACAGTTCTTTATATATATCCAGAGTTTCAGACCAATATTTCACCAAGTCTCCATGAAGAATCGATACCTTGTTTGGTCTTGAAGGACAGTTCTGTGTACGCATATTGAATATTAACACAGAGCTTATTTTACTATTTTTTAGGTCAAAATATCGCTTAAAGTTAATAGATATGATTTTTTTTATCTTTTTTTGTCTTTTTTAACTTATATTAACATAGATACAAAAAACACTAATAAATAATGGGTTCAACAATGTCGGAAGCAAGAAAAAAGAATCATCTAAAAGCTAAAAGATATCTGGTAAAACAGATAAGACAATTAGCTATTGGAGATTCTTTACCATCTATCAGAAGCATGGTTTTGGAAAGTGGACTTGGTCGCCGTGTACTTGAAGTCGCTTTAGAAACAATGTTGACTTATGGCTATATAGAAAGCAGAGAACGCAGCGGAATATACAAAACCGCGAAAGTTTCTCATAAGTATGATAAACTTGTCGTTGACGTAATATGCTGCTCAGAAGCCGGCTACCTTGATTCTCCTAATAACTTTTTCGCGACTTTGAGAGATGAATTGTGTTTTGAAGCAACAAGCAATGATTGCTTGATAAGAATGCATCAGATAAAAGAAGACGCTCCACTAAGTTCTTACGATAAACTTATTGTTGAAAATGATATTAATTTTGCATTTTTACTTTCTCCGCATACAATTGAAATAGAAAAGGTTTTCGCAAACTTTCATATTGATACGCTCACGTTATTGCCGCGTTATCAAACACCTTATAGTTACGCGATTATAGATTCTCCTGATATGGTTGATATTCAAATGAATCATCTATTCAATTTGGGTCACAAACAAATAGCCTTTATAGGCGAATTTCAGCCTGAACACGCAAGCCTTATACACATGAGCAGAACCATGAATTATTATCGAATCATGGCTGAAAACGGCTACAAAGTTTATCCACAATGGGTAATGCATAATAATTACAACAATGAAGTGCTCGCAAAAAAACTTTCTCTCATGTTTTCTGAGGAAGCTCCTACTGCGGTAATTTGTTGCGATATGGCTTTAACGGCTCTCTATCATTTTCTGGTCTTCAAAAAGTTACAAATCGGAAAAGATGTTTCAATAATAAGCTGTGATAATCTTGAACATTTACGTTTATTTCCAGAACCTACAACTGTAGTTAATTCACGCAAAGTAATTGCTAAAATGGCTTGGAAAATGTTTGAGGATATAATATCAAACAAAGAGATCGTTAAAATACAATATCCGCCGTTGTCTTTAAAAATCAGAGCTTCAACAAAAGAATTAAATTAAAAAATTAACCTAAAGAAAGAACCTAAAACTAAGGAAAACTAATTATGAAAAAGAGTATTTTCACCCTCATCGAGCTCCTCGTTGTGATCGCTATCATAGCAATCCTCGCCTCAATGTTACTTCCGGCACTGAATCAAGCAAAAGGTAAAGCTAAATCCATTGTCTGTGCAAACAACTTTAAACAATTTGGACTTATTTATATTTCTTATGTTAGTGACAGTGAAGATTTTATTCCTACGAATCTTTACGGAACCGGTCCTCACTGGACTAAGGTAATGGAAAGTTATATTCCTGGATTTGAATTTGGAATATCCCATAGCGGAAGCCAAAAAGCAAAAATTCTGACATGTCCCCTAGTTGGAGGGAGTTCAACCGATGATCAAAATCACAGTTATAGATCTGATATCGTTTTAAACGGTTTAGCTTCTGTTCTTGATGATAGTGACGCTTACTGTGCAGATACGCCTAAAAAATGGACTCTTCACAAGCAGCCGTCTAAGACGATGTGTGCTTCAGAATATTTAATAAACTATTTAGATACAGTCCTATACGCACATTTCAAGCTCTATAACAATCCAGCAGATAGCAGATGGCTGAAATTATATCGTCATGCAAACAGAATGAATGTACTGTATTTTGATGGTCATGTTACGCAAGATGCGTACTATGACATAAATCCCTATACATGGGTAGATAAAACATCCACCCCGTTCAGAAGCAATAAGTAAAATCATAACTGGAATAAGAACAATGAAAATAAATTTATTTTTAACGATTTTTATATTACTGGCTGGAACATTTTTGCAAGCCAAAACGACTTGGAATTTTAAAGAAATTTCTAATGGAAACACTGTACCTGATATAAGCCGCACGCAAATGTTGAAAATCACAGGAACATCTCAACAAGGAAAAGGAGAGATATTTTCTCCGGCAGGTAGTTACTTTATAGGCCGTGCAAAAACTTTTTCAGTCAAACAAGGGACATTTAAAGTTTGTTTTAAAATAAAAGAATATAACAACTGGGATGGAATTCTCCAAACTCATATTGGTTTTAAGGAAAATGGCAAAGCTAAATATATAGGAATTGGATTTAAAAGAATCAGTACCGGTATTTTTCAAGCTTACAGCATACCAACAACGAACGGTAGTAAAAACATAAAAACCTCAAGAAGCGCCGAGCTGGATGATGATAATTTCCATATAATTACGTTCACTTATCAGGACGGCAAAGTTAAAGACGGCAAAGGCACCAGTTTTTACATAGATGGTAAACTTATTGGTCAATCTGATTATGACAGCTCTAAATGCTGGAATAAAGGTACATTCCTCTTAGGAGCAACTCTTAATAAAAATCATGCTCCAGCAGTCTGGTTCAAAAGCTTTGAATATGATGAGAAAATCATTTCCAATACTAAAGCCGTTAAAAAAAAAGCATCCGTAAATTCAATCCTTAAAAAAAATCTAGCTAAAAATGCGGACTTTGAAAAAATTCGTAGTGACAATTGGGTTAAAAATTGGTCAAAATGTGAAACTTTTTCTTTGGATATCAGCACCAGCCAAACCGGCAAAAACTCTTTACGCTACGATAATAACGATCCCAAAAAATATGTATTTCCTGAATCACCATTAAACCTGACTGTTGGGAAAAGGTATCAATTGAGCGGATGGATAAAAGTTAGAGATGTTCAAGGACCTGGAACGGGAGCTTCTATAGCAATTGAATACTACAACGCAAATAATAAATATCTCGGTGGTACATATACAAAAGGAATGAAAGGAACGGATAGTCGCTGGACTGAATTCACACAAGTTACAAATTCAATTCCCGCTGGAACAGTAAGATGCCGGTTGATATGTTTTGTCCGGCAAGGAATGACTGGGACCGCATGGTTTGATGCAATTTCTGTAGTGCCGTTTTATGATCCGTTTTTCAAGGGAATTACTACCGATGTATACCGCAATGAAAGCGCAAGCGGCAAAGTGCAGGTAAAAGCAGGAGTAAATTGGGAATCAGATAAAGGAAAACTTTCTTCAGAAGCCGTACAGCTTTATCTTACGGTAGTAAACTCATCCGGCAAAGAAATCATTAAAAGCAATCCAGTTTCAATAAAAGAACAAGTAGCGACTTTCAGTTTTGATTCTTCAAGTTTAAAACCTGGCAACTATCGCCTAAAATGTGCAATGAAAGTAAAAGGTAAATCTCTGGCAGAGAATATAAGCTGTTCTTTTCAGAAGCTGGCGCACAAAATCAACCGCAAGGTTTATATCGATAAGTACAAACGTCTTATTGTAAACGGCAAAGCTTTTTTCCCGCTTGGAACTTATTGGAGCAAGGTTAATGAAAAAGAGTTGCAACTTTATTCAAAGTCTCCATTTAACTGCTTAATGCCGTATGAGAGATTATCTGAAGAGCAAATGGATTTAATTAACAATTATAGATTAAAAACATTTTATAGCCTTAAAGATTGTTATTATGGCACAAGATGGTGTCCCAAAGAAATTAAAAGCATCGAAGACGCAGATAATTATATTGTTGCAAAAATTAAAAAAATCGGGAAACATCCAGCCCTTCTAGCATGGTATATAAACGATGAACGTCCTGTTTCAATGCTGAACAGGCTTATTGCACGCCAGGACTTGATAAAGCAACATGATGTAAATCACCCCACCTGGGCAGTTTTGTGTAAATTAGACAATATTAGTGCTTTACTGCCGACTTATGATGTCATTGGAACGGACCCGTACCCGATCCCGGACATGCCAGCAAATGTCGCACTTGATTGGACAAGCATTACTAAGAATGCAACTTTTAACGCAAGGGCTGCTTGGATGGTTCCACAAATTTTTAACTGGGCGGCTTATTCAAAAGTTGAAGCTGAACGAAAGCGTTTCCGGGCTCCAACACTTTTAGAGATGCGATCTATGGCATGGCAATGTATTGCTGGCGGAGCAAATGGGCTGGTATTCTACTCCTGGTTTGATATGAGAAATCTGGATAAGCTTGATCCATTTGATAAACGCTGGAAAGACGTATGCATTATGGCTGCGGAAATTAAAAAATTCATTCCTGTTTTATTATCTGTTGAACCAGTCCCCAAATACATCGCAGAAGCATCAGAAACTGTTGCATACAGATTTTATGTTAAACAGGGAAATACTTATTTGGCTATCGTTAACAGTTCAAAAAAACCGACAAGCGTTCGTTTTACATTTAAGAGTAATTTTAAAAACGCAAAAGCCATGATGAGTAGCGCGTCGTTCAAACTTAATGAGAATGTTTTGAAAATTGATTTAGCGCCACTTGAACCTAAAATGATAAAGCTTAGCAAATAAGGGCATGTAATATGTACATTGATATAAAAGCATACGGTGCAAATAACACAGGCAAAATTATTAACACAAAAACAATTCAGTCTGCATTAGATGCATGCCATAAAAACAAGGGTGGAACTGTTTACTTTCCTGCGGGGAAGTATTTAACGGGCACTCTTATTGTTCGAAGCAATACCAACGTTATGATTGCTGCCGGTGCTGTTATTTTGGGCTCTCAAAATATTGATGATTATGATTGTAACGAGGCTTCTTTCATTGATGCTTGTGGAGCTAAAAGAGGGAAAGGACTGATTCTATTTTTAAAAGCTGAAAATGTATCTCTTTACGGAGCGGGCACGATTAACGGGCAAGGTGATATTTTTCCAGACCTGTCACATCGTCCTATGCTTTTGCGTTTTATAGAATGCGAAGATATAAGAGTTGACGGCATTACTTTAAAAGATTCAGGAGCTTGGGTGCAGCATTATTTTAAGTGCAGGAATTTAACCATCTCAAACGTAACGGTAGACAGTTATGCCAACGCAAACAATGATGGGTTAGACCTTGACTGTTGTCAACAGGTGCGAGTATTCGGTTGTCATTTTAGAAGTGGCGATGACGCTCTGACTTTGAAGAGCACCACGGATAAGCCGTGCAGGGATATTGTTATCAGCAACTGCATTTTATCCAGCAACTGCAACGGCCTAAAATTCGGGACAGAATCAATTGGTGATTTTGAAAATGTTATCATGACAAATTGCGTTATCTATGACACCAAACTTGGCGGAATCACTATAGCGGTGGTCGATGGCGCAAAATTAAAAAATGTGGTAATTTCCAATATTACAATGCGTAATGTCGGAACGGCAATTTTTATCAGGCTTGGTAATAGAAAATATAACAAGTCCATAAAGAAGAATATTATTGGCGAAATTGAAAATTTAACCCTGGAAAACATCTATGCCGGAGATGCCGGAATAATTGGCAGTTCTATTTTAGGGCTCAAACATCAAAGCATAAAAAATGTAAAACTTAAAAATATAAATATTTCCAGCGCGGGCGGCTGCAAAGAATATGATGACTCCGTTGTGCTGCCCGAATTAATGGATGTCTATCCTGAATTTAACCGCTGGGGTAATTTCCCCGCCTTTGGACTTTATTGCCGACATGTTGCCGGCATATCACTGGAAAATTGTATTTTTACTACTATGGACGCTGATTGCCGACCTGCAACCAAGTTTGAGGATGTTCGTTTTAATGAAAGGGGTTGAATGAAATTATGAATAATATATGTATTATCCCAAAGCCTAAAAAAATAAAAAAACGAGAGGACTTTTTCGAATTAACAGCTCACACAAAAATTATTGTTTCGGATCCCGAACTTTTAAAACTTGGTGAATTGCTGGCAGAATATTTACGTCCGGCAACGGGCTTTAAACTTACGGTAATATCAGGCTTTGAATGTGGGACGAATGATATTTTTCTAAATTTAGGAAAAGATGTTTTAAACGAGGTAGAGGAAGCATATTCAATCGTTTCATCCTTATCAAATTTAACTCTTTCTGCGCACACTATTGAGGGCTTATCCAGAAGCGTTCAAACCTTAAGACAACTTTTGCCTGTTGAAATATTTTCTTCAAAAGTTCTTTCCGGATTCAAATGGATTGTTCCCGGTGTAGAAATTAATGACTCTCCAGTATATAGCTGGCGCGGAATGCATTTGGATGTATCACGTCATTTTTTCAAAGTCGAAGAAGTGTGTCGTTTGATAGATATTTTAGCATTGCATCGTTTTAATAAATTTCATTGGCATCTCACCGATGACCAAGGCTGGCGAATAGAAATAAAACGATATCCACGTTTGACGGAAGTTGGTTCATCGAGAGAATATACCCTGAAAGGACACATGGATGATCGTCCCAGACAATATGACAACAAGCCATACGCTGGATTTTATACTCAGGATGATATTCGTAAAGTTGTAGATTTTGCCACAAAACGCCACATAACTGTTGTCCCAGAAATAGACATGCCTGGACATATGCAAGCTGCAATTGCCGCCTATCCTGAACTCGGATGTTATCCTGACAGAAAGTTAAAAACACGCTGCATTTGGGGTACAAGTCAAAACATACTTTGTCCCTCAACTTACACTGTCGAATTTATGAAAAACGTACTCTCTGAAGTCATGAAGCTTTTCTCTTCTCCTTTCATCCACATTGGAGGTGATGAGGCCGTTAAACACGAATGGGAGGAGTCCAGACGGATACAGGAACTCATGACCAAACTAAAAATTAAAGACGAAAATGTTTTACAAAACTGGTTTTTAGGACAGATTAATGAATTTCTCAAGGCTAATGGTAGAACAAGTATCGGCTGGGACGAAATTCTGAACCCAGAACTTCCCGAAGGAACAATTATTATGAATTGGCTCTCTAATTCAAAAGCAATTGAGGCCGCACGCAAAGGTCATAAAGTAATTATGGCTGAATGTGAAGTTTCATACTTTGACTTCTGTCAGGGGAAATTAAATGAAGAGCCGCTGGGACAGAAAAACATACTGCCACTTGAAAAAGTTTATAATCATGACCTGATACCAGAATCTTTACCGGAAGCTAACAGGGCTTATATAATTGGCGGACAGGGACAGCTTTGGACCGAACATATCCCAAATATGAAACATTTAGAATACATGGCATTCCCAAGAGCCATCGCATTAGCCGAAAAATTATGGGTAAAACATTCCTCCTGCTCATTTGAAGACTTTAAGCAACGTCTACTTATTCATAATAAGCGACTCGACATATTGAATGTCAATTATCGCAAATAATACAAAAAAACAGAGAAATCATGACAAAAATAATTTGCTCAGAATTGAAAAATATCCCGTGGGAAGAACGTCCCGCTGATTGTAATGATGTGATCTGGAGATACAGCGAGAATCCTGTTATTAAGAGAAATGCTATCCCCAGTTCAAACAGTATTTTTAACAGCGCCGTCGTGCCGTTTGGCAACAAATTCGCCGGAGTGTTTCGCTGCGATAACAAAGCCAGATTACCTTTACTGCACGCTGGCTTTAGTAATGACGGCATTCATTGGAAAATAAACCATTCACCAATAATTATGACCGGTGCGCCAGCGGATATAGCGCAAATGGAATACGCCTATGATCCGAGAGTTTGCTGGATTGAGGATAGATATTACATCACTTGGTGTAATGGCTATAATGATTTACCAACAATTGGCATGGCGTATACGTTCGATTTCAAAAAATTTCACCAGCTCGAAAATGCTTATCTACCATTCAATCGTAACGGAGTTATGTTTCCTCGCAAGATTAACGGCGAATACGTGATGTTAAGCCGTCCGAGTGATTCGGGACATACTCCATTCGGAGATATTTTCTTGAGTCGCAGCAAAGACTTGGAATATTGGGGCAAGCACCGGCTCGTCATGAAAAAAGGCGGCAGTTGCTGGCAAAGCTGCAAGATCGGTGCTGGGCCGATTCCGATTGAAACCACGGACGGGTGGTTAATGCTTTATCATGGAGTTTTAAATTCCTGTAATGGTTTTGTTTACAGTATGGGCGCAGCTTTATTAGATTTGGATGAGCCATGGAAAGTAATTGCCAGCAGTCGTAATTATTTATTATCACCGCAAGCGAGTTATGAATGTGTTGGTGATGTAGCGAACGTTGTTTTCCCATGTGCAGCGCTGAGCGACTCCGCTACTGGGCGCTTAGCAATATATTACGGTTGCGCAGATACCGTTACCGGCTTGGCATTTGCTTATGTCAACGACATTATAAACGATATCAAAAAGAATCCTGTTTAAATGCTAAAATACAAAAAAAAATATGTAATGGGACCGCAGGAAGATTGTTCCTGGGCCAGCAAAATGATTTTGAATCCAGCTATTGTAAAAGATCCTAAAAACGGCAATATTTTGCACATGTTGTTTCGTTCAACCGGAGCTAGCCCCAAAAACAAATTAGCAGGTAAACCATTACCATATCCTATTTTTCTAGGATATGCGATCAGTCACGATGCGGGAAAAACCTGGAAAGCTGATTTTTCTCAGCCCGCATTGGCACCAGCTTTGAAGTATAACGAAAAAGAACTATTGACTAAAAATATTTCTGGTCAAGACTGTATTAATTATGCTAACGGCTGCATCGAAGACCCGCGTCTGTTTTATTTTGAGGATGAACTGTATCTCAGTGCTGCCTGCCGCGCGTTTCCTCCCGGACCGTATTGGGATCACGATGATCCCGTACAATGCATGCCTGAATGGGCGGTAAATAAGAGACATAACTTGGGCTCTGCGCTTACTGAAAACAGTACCGTCACCCTATTGTATAAAGTAAATCTTAACGCTTTGAAAACTCAAAATTATGCTAACGCATTTGCTTTAGTCGGTCCATTGCATAATCCCAATATCAGCGATGACCGCGACGCCTTTTTGTTTCCACGTAAATTAAAAATTAAGGGCAAAGAAAAAGTCGTATGCATTCACCGCCCGAAACATCCTTGGAATTATGCCATAGGGAAAGACTTAAACGCACCGTCAATCTTTTTAGCAGCAGCGGATTCCATTGCTGAACTATCCGGCGATAATGTTGAACGTCATATCTTAGCTGTACCGGAATTTGAATGGGAACAAAACCGTATCGGAGCAAGCTGGGCTCCTCTTGAAATTTCTCCGGGGAAATGGTTACTGCCTTATCATGGCAAGCAGGATGACAAAGTTGGCTATACTCAATCTTTTATGATACTAAACGAAAGTGCTGATGGCTTCCCGATAATCACACACCGCCCATCTGAACGCTTAATATACGCCGATGAAGCATGGGAGTTTGAGGGAGATTTTGCAATACCGTGTTTGTTTACCTGCTCTGGAGTAATACTTGACAACGGTACTTTATTAATGGGCTACGGCGCCGCGGATCAGAAAATAGGGATTGCTGAAATTAGCTACAGTGATCTTATAAATTTTTTGGCATAAAGTTTTTTCCAAGGAATTGAATGATATAATAAAGAAAAAAATTATAGATATCAAAAGATTCATATTATGCCTAACCGGCAATACTTAGGGGCTGTAAAAAAATGAACTTGACAATTTGCCGAAAAAATCGTGATTTGATTTTGGGGCCAACGACGAGGAGCATACCCTCAGGTATGTGACGAGGTTGGCGGCACAAAAAGCATTCACGAGAATCAGGCAAATGTAAAGGTTATTTCTAAACAGCCCCTTAATATCAAAATCATGAATTATCTCCCGCTGAACGGACGGAGCATTTATTAAGTCTGATAACGATCAAAGAAAAGATTTCCGGCCGGCTCCATACCTGTTCGGCTTCAAGCGGACTGGTGGGCCGGTATTGATTGGAACAACGGTATAGTGTCTGATAACATCCTGAAAGTCGTCTAATACAGACACTATTTTTTTGACATCCCAAGAAGTTCCCAAAAGAAACAATCTCGCTCGATCGTTTCCGTTGGCCATCTTACTTTGACGCTTTCTGTATTCACCGAAGTCGTTTCAATGCAGTCAAACCAATCCATAATCTGCGCAAAGGAATGATTTTTGAGTCCTTTTTCTAGTTGCCTTTTTAATTTCAGACGTTTTTTGCTTTTGTTCTCTTTGTTTTTCCCTAGTTGCTTTCAGACTTTTTTGATTTTTTTTGCTATGAAACAAAAATAGCCAAGCCTGACAAATTGCACAAACTGTCTTCCCCGTAGGTTGTCTGGGTACCAAACCCGTAGTCGACGACTACCAAAAGAACCTTTTTTGATCGGCAAATAACTCTTCAAGTTTTTCCCGCAGGCGATAATATTCAAGTGATGTGAACAGTTCAAGCGATTGGTTAGAGACTAGAGCAAAGTACCCAAAGTATTTCATAGCATCTTCTATGACGGCATCATTGAAAGATACTTTTAGCTTCCCTCCACGCCCAATGCGCTTGCGAACCAAATATTGGACGATTTATTCTTGCTAGCCTTTGTAAATTCAGGGTGCCCCTCCTCAATCTGTCTCTTCAGCTCCAGAAGGTCTTTCTTAAAATTAAACTCGCGTTTAAGTCTACGTTCTGGAAATTGAAACACGTACAGATACAAACGTCGTGAGAAAGACTCAACCTTGCTTGCGACCCTCCTTCCTCGAGTACGTTGGCGTTACCATTTAAAGGTATGCCTAACGCTAATTTCTGCACCAGAAATTGTATTGTAAAACGGGCATATTGCCGCCATCTGTTTAAGATTTTCGGTAAGCTTGTCGATTTCGTTACGTATTCAAACGGAACATACATCCATAATGGTCCAGAATTTGAAGTTCTTTCGGGCATATTCCGCTAAGTTGTGTTCACTGCAATATCCGGCGTCGGTAACGATTAAGGGTTTTGCAACACAGAGTCACTTCATTTGTGCAAGAGTATTCTCTACTGAGATGACATCTGGTATGTTTCCAGATTGCTTTGCAAAGGCTATCAGCTCATGGTCTTTGACTGAATAGAGCGTAATAAGCTTTATGATATCAAGACCGTTTTTCTCTTTACTAAAGCCTTGCCTTGCCTCAATCTGGTTTTCGGAATAGGTTGAGATGGTGGTTGAATCCAGTGCAATAACTGGATTTTTGGCTAGCATTGCTGCGCGGCACATGAAATATCTTTGTACTCCATCCTCATTACAACCGACTAACTTAAACAAGTCACTGTACACATCCTCACTAATGTCATGCGGGTAGGGCAAGTTATGCATATTCTGCCAACTTTCGATTCTCGGAAGTGTGTTTCCGTCAGTGGCCACCCAATAGCGAGCTATTGACAATATTTTGGCTGCATCGCCTGTATGAAATGAACCATAGATATCGCTGTCAATACCAGATGCCCACCCTGCCCATTTGAGAATATCAGTTAATTTTGTATGTGAACGTACTGCCACTGTGCCTTTTGTAATATACCGGCTTGTCCTTTGGATCGCTTGGAACGAGTAGAAACAAGTTCTTGTATGCCTGCCTTAATTTTTTCCTTGAGATAGGTTTTTAACGTATGCGTCCGCTTGCTTTTTGGGTTCTACGCCGTTATTCGTTTATATACCCTAAAATCCGCAGTTTTTTATAGTACACACAGATTTTTCTTAAAACCGGACTCCATCCGCCAAACATCTGTTTGTCACTTATCCAAGTTTATTTTCAATCCGAATTCCTTGAATACGTCTTGCTGAAACTTGGTTGGAGCGTTCACGAAGAATGTCCCTTTTTCTGATTTTCTTATTTTTAGCATGCTCAATTTGCGCAATACT
>JBAYAV010000002.1:0-42761 GCA_041669565.1 Lentisphaeria bacterium | reverse complement strand
TAACAGAATAGAATTTTTTCCAAGTCCAGCCAGCCGTTGTTCGCATGCCGAATGCGAGAATTTCAGCGGCGCGTTCAAGTTCAAAGATCGGATCATATTCGGGGGGGGTATCGGCGAGCCATTGCTGAAAATGGGGTTGTTGTGTAAAGCGATCTTTGCCATTAAAAGAAGTTGCAGCCGGGCCGAGGCCAAGATAGGTTGCGCCGTGCCAGATATCCGTATTATGCCGACATGGGTGGTTGATTTTAGCAAAGTTTGCTATTTCGTATTGATGTAAATCGAATGCTGTAGTGATTTTGTTTGTCAGATGCCAAAAATTCAGGAAATCATCTTCGGAATTCGATTGTTGGAGTCGCAAGGCAAGAGGCGTCCCTTTTTGAAGCATCAGGGAATAGGCCGATAAATGGAGCAAGGGGAAGGATAGGGCGGTTTTGAGGTCATACTGCCATTCTTGGAGCGTTTCCTTGGGAATGTTATAAATAAGATCAAAATTAAGGTTTTGGATGTTGTATTGGGAAAGAGCCTGCATGATGTTATCGAGATTATGCAAGGTTCCTTGGCGTCCAAGAATAGTGCGCAATTTATTTTGGAAGCTTTGGATGCCGATGCTGATGCGGTTGACACCGGCTTCCGCGAGACAGGCAATTTTTTCAGGTGTCAAGGATTCTGGATTTGCTTCCATGGTCCATTCACACTGTGGCGTCAATGTAAAGTTTTGTTTTACAGCGGACAAAAGTTTACAAAGATTTTCAAGAGAAAGTGCGGAGGGGGTTCCGCCGCCGATAAAGATGCTTTGCAGCGGCTGTGTTTGAGAAGAATAAGAGTGGCATTGATCGCTGATTTTTTGGATATATTTTTGTTGATTTTCAAGGGATGCATTGGGGAGGGAATAGAATGCGCAGTAATCGCATTTATGGTGGCAGAAAGGCACGTGGATATAGAGTGATGTATAAGGTTTTATCATAAAAATGAAATTTTTGTGTTCGGATCAAAGAGGGTATTTCGGCGAGACAAGAAATTAGATTTTTTGTCCTAAAACAAAACGATCTTGATGGGTGTAGTCTTTGATACAGGAAATATTTTGGTAGTTGTTTTCCTTCATTTTTTCTTGCGTTTGCGCGCCTTGCAAATTACCGATTTCAAGGATTAGCCATCCTTTTGTTTCAAGGTAGTTTTGTGCGCCTTCAATTATTCTTTCCGTGATTGCCAGCCCCTTATTCATTGCTAGCAATGCGCTTTTTGGTTCGAAATCTTTAATTGTGTGAGGGAGGTTATAATAGTCTTCGGATGAAATATAGGGCGGATTGGCTGTAACAACCGAAAATTTATAGGGGGTGTTTTCTAAGGGATTAAATAAATCGCCGCAGAAAAGATAGACATTGTCTAGGTTATGTTTTTTTTGATTTATTTCAGCCCAGTGCAGTGCGTGAGGTGAAATATCGATTCCCACATGATTGGCTTTCGGAAGAAGGCGTGCCAAATTTAATAAAATGGCACCGCTTCCAGTACATAAATCTAGGATATTGCCATTCCCGGGGTATTTTTTTAGGGCTAAATCGATCAGAAGTTCTGTCTCAGGCCGCGGAATAAGAACGCCCGGACCAATTTCTAACTCAAGTTCATAGAACATTACGCTTCCGAGAATATACTGCAGGGGTTCTCCTGAAATTCGCCGTTTTAATAGGGGAATCAGAAAAATCATCAGGTTTTCTGGTGGATAACCTGGATTTTGCTTCTTTGCGTATTCTAAGAGCCAGCGGGCTTCCTGGTTGTTATTTTCGATATTTCCATTGGCTAATTTTTCTTCAATGAAATGTAAAATGGTAGAGTAAAGCATGATTGTTGTAAATTATTTCTAAAGAGGGGGGTTTTTATATTTTTTAGCGAAAATGTCTAAACTGGTAATAATGAGACCGGCAAGTAAGGGACCGTAAAGAATTCCAAGCAAGCCAAATGTTTTTAATCCGATAAGAATGGCAAAGAAAAGGACTCCGTAGGAAAGCTTTGTTTTGCCTCCGCACATCAAAAGCGGTCGGAAGAATCCGTCTATATTTGCAACTAGTAATCCCCATGCAAACATAAAGATGGCAAGGTTTGTTTTTCCGATGATTAAAAAGTAAATTGTTGCCGGGCCCCAGACTAAGGCTGTTCCAACAAAAGGAATTATGGCACAAAAAGCGGAAAGAATCCCTAAAAAGAAGGCTGGTAATCCCACAATAGAATAGCCGATCATTGCGACGAGACCCTGAATGCATGCTGTTCCAACAATACCTAAAAAAACGGTTCTGGATACGTCACGAAGCCGTTCTGTTATGGCATTATAATCTTTGTTTGAAAAGGGACCGACTTTACGAAAAAAATGATACAAAAAAGAGCCCTGATAAAACATGAAAAAGATGATGATTATAATAACAAATATATTAAAAAGGAAACTTCCAATTCCGGAAATGCTTTTCATGATAAAATAATGGGATAAATTTAGAACTCCTTTGGACAAATTGAAAAAGAAGAGTTCTGCCTTTTTAAGCAACTTTGTATAATTGATGGTGTCTTCTTCAGTTGGTTCTGAATTTACTGCTTGTGTTGGCGATGAGCTTTTTGTCTTGGTGTCCGGTGCATGCAGGCTTTCTTGCAGATTTTCGTTGTTTGTTTTTTGGGGGTTCGGTGAGTCTGTGTTTTCTTTTGTTTGAGCGATTGGAATGACAAGCGTTTTATCCGTATCCTGTGGGACCAAAGAGTTCATGTAGAGGTCGAGTGAATTTAATAAATCAGGCGAATCCAAATATTTTTCTAAATTTATTAAAATGGTTTTCCCAATGGTTGAATTTTCGACTTTTTCGAGAAAACGGTGTGTTTTTTCTTGTTGGTAGAAGCGGGTTATTGTTGTGCGGAAGTCCTTGCTTTGTAATTTTTGGATGCTGTAATCGAGGGTGTGTTTCCCTTCGTAAACGGCGGTTTGTATTAGAAAAACGATAGGAGCCGCCACAAGGATAACGACAAGTGCGGTTGAAAATAAGGCCGTAATGCGTTTCCGATTTTCAATACGCATTTTGTAACGGTCAATGGTGGAAACGCTTAATAATTTATGAATAAAATGATAGGCACCTGGTGTAGGCAAAAGAAACAGCTTAAGCCCTCCAAGGAAAAAACTCTTTGCCTTTCGCCAAATTTTTGAACAGAATTTGGCGAATTTGCGATGCCTGAGATAATGGCACACTCTTTTAAAGGAAAAAAATATTTTTCGATGAATAGGATATAGAATACTTGCCAGCAACATGCCGAGTAAAAAGCTGTTCAGAAAAGAGTATGCAAAAAACAAAACACCAATAGCTAATAAAATCAGCAGGCTTAGAAATGCAATCTTTGACGTTGAATTAGTTCTTTGGGACATTTTAAATCGATCTAGAGCTTATAAAATTGTTTGATAATATTCCAGCCATCCTCAGCAGAATCACAGATATGAATAAGTTCAAGATCTTCTTTTGTAATTAAACCGCGTTCAACAAAAAAGTCCCAGCGGATGATTTTGTGCCAGTATTCATGGCCAAAGAGGATTACCGGAATTTGGGGTATCTTTTTGGTCTGTATCAGTGTTAAAGCTTCAAAAAGCTCGTCCATTGTACCAAAGCCGCCTGGAAAGCATCCGAGGGCTTTGGCCCGAGACATAAAATGCATTTTGCGCATATTGAAATAATGGAAATTAAAAAGAAGATTTTTTGTAATATACGGATTGGGGTGTTGTTCAAACGGCAGGGTGATATTAAGGCCAATCGTAACGCTGCCGCTTTCTTTGGCCCCTCGATTACCTGCTTCCATAATTCCACCGCCACCACCAGTGACAACAATAAAATCGTAGCCGTCGTTGCTGTTTTGGTCATAGTTGCCGACAATCGTGCCAAATTCTCTCGCCATGGTATAATACTTGCTTTCTTTCATTCTTGTTTTGGCGAGTTTTAATTGTTGTTTTAATGCGCTGGAGTCTGGGTTTTCCTGTAGGGCATTTTTGGCATTTATGAGATTCGTTTCGGCTTCTTCGTGAGAAAGTGTTCGAGCACTTCCAAAGACTACAATAGTAGAATTGATATGGTAATGCTGCATCGCCATTTCTGGTTTTAAGTATTCGGCTTGGAGGCGAATAGCGCGACTATAACTGCTATGGAGAAATCCAAGATCTTCATAAGCTTTTGTTTCACTTGATGAATCTTTTAAAAAAGGCTCTAATTTTGTATTCAGCATGGGATAAAAATCTTTCTATTTCGAAAAGTCTTATAAATTAGGTTTAGCAGTATTTTATAAGAGCTTGTTGAATTATAAAATTAATTGGAATTTAATTTATTGTCCGGGTGTGTTATTTCGGCGGGGTTTGATTCGGGTTTGTAGGCATTTGCATATTGGTTTGATTCGGGTTTGTAGGCATTTGCATATTGGTTTGATTCGGGTTTGTGGGCATTTGCATATTGGGAGGGATATCATCTCCCGGCAGACCATTTTGCATAGAAGTGCCATCTTTTGTCATTTCAGCGGCTTGTTTTTCTTTGAGGATAGCATCTGCTACGGATTGCGGCATCCATTCTTCTTTGCCTTCCTTGCTTTTTGCGAGGATGAATTTAGCAGCGGCCATGCGTTTTGGGGTTTCGATAGCGCGTAGTTTCTTTTTGGCTTCTGTTTTTAGATAATTTTTAATGTTATTCAGGAGGGTATATTTATCGATCCAAAATTCTTGTTTGGATGTTTTGATAGAAGCGCCATCTTTTTTAGGGTTCGGAACATAACTTCCATTGAGGAACGCTGGGGGAAGGAGTTGAATGCGCAAGTCATTCCGATAGCCTTCTTTTTTAGCATCGTAAATTTCTTCCTGCTGGCGTTGATAGATATCAATTAATTTTTTATTCGCGGCTTCGTAGAAACGCGCTTCGTCGTCTTTGGATAAATCGAGTCGTGCTACATAGTAATGGCCAATACGAATGCGTTCAGAGTTCCGCGCTATATAAATTCCTTTGACGATCGTATCGGTTCCATAACCACCGCGGCGATGTACTTCAACTTTATCTTTGAATTTATACATGGTGTATTTCTCTTTTGCTGCGATGGCAAATTCTTTTTTCTTTTCATCTGGATATTCTGTTTCGACACGCTTGTCAATTTGTTGATTGATTTCTGTTTCAATATTTGTAATGCTTTTGGGTGCTTTTTGGATCGTATCGGACCAGTCCGTGCCCTTTAATAATTTGAAATTACCTAATGTTTTGTGGTTTTCATTGCGTAAAATTAATCGCGTAATAATTTTAGCTGTTATGTCATTGGTGATTTTTTTATCGACAACCTTTTGAATGTAGCTTTCAATGTCTTTAAAAATTTGGTCTCGTTCTTGTTTCCAGGAATCATCGGTTTTGTTAGCGGAGTCTTCTAGAAGCAAATCATCTCCGAGTTCGAGTAATTCATCTTCCTTTGCTTGAGCTTTTAGAATTAAAACCGGCGAAAATAGGAGCGTGAAAAAAATTACGCCTGCTATAAGCAAATAGGGTCGTGTATAAAATTTGAAGAATTTAAAATCGATCATCGTGAATTGTTCCTTGTTTTTAAGATTTCTTAACATAAAAAATTAAAATCTTTGGCGTAGCTTTTCAAAAAAACTAGCTTTGCGCCATGTTTTTGTATTTCTATCAAAAATAAAGCCATTTTTGGGAAGGCGTTCTTTTTGGTATTTTTTAATTTTTTCCTGCTCTAACTCTAGCTTTTTCTGCAAAAATTTTGTCTGAAAGTTTTTTGCTGTTGTTTGCCATTCTTGCTGATTTTTATCTGTGGGTGTTTTTTCTTTATTGTCATAGAATTCTTCGTTGTCTTCTTTTGTTTTTCGCACATAGCCCTCCTGTTTCATTTTGGGGGGCAACAGACGTCGAAGAAGTAAGTTCGTGTATTTTTCCCGCAAGTCCGTGTTTTTTGTTTTTTGCTGGAAGATGTATTGATTTTGCAATTGTTTTGTTTTTAATGGGTCAAAAGAATCTTGATCTTTAGGGTAGAGATCTTTCAAGCGCACCCATGTGGAATCAATAATGACTCTTTCGCTATCAAAGCGCTGAATAATACCGCGGACTTTGGGTCTAGCTTTGTTCTTTGTATCTAGAATGACAGTATCACCGTTCTTATATAATCGATATTTTTTTTCGGCTTCTTTCTTTAGTTCTTGATAAGTGATAAGTGGAATTTTTTTATCAACTTCTGTTGCTATCTTTTTTTGGAGTTCTTCTTTTATCTCTTGGGGCGTTCGTGTCGGTTCGGCAATTGGATACTGTAGGCCAAGTTCTTTCGCATACCATTCAGGAGTTAAATCTTTTTCTAATTCTTGCTGCACGGCAGCCTTGATTTCTTCCTGCAAATCTTCCAATGATTTTTTTTCAGCAGAACACAGCGAAAAATTTAGAAAAAGGAATAACAGATAGAATGATATTATTATTTTAATTTTGGTTGAAACAAATATCATAATTTTAAAAGCTTTGAGCTAAAAAATGGCAATCGATAAATTGTAAGGGAATTTATCACGGTAATACCTAAATTATAAGTCTTATTGTCATATTTGCAATATTCTATTTGTGAAATAATAAAAAAAAGTTGAATCTTATTGATAAAATGACAGGAGGAGGATTTTTAGGGCGTACGATTCTTTTTCTTGTATTATATTATAGGACTCTTGTTTTGCGTAAAAAAGACAGCTTTTGGTTCGTTCTTTATAGAAGGAAAACATCTTTTTTAGTATTTTAATTATAAGGATAAAAAAATGCCCAATAAAATTTTGAAGTCTGATCATGGTTTAATCGTAGGAAATAATCCGATTATTCCTTTTATCGAAGGGGATGGAACAGGTCCGGACATTTGGCGTGCAGCTGTTATGGTATTTAATGGTGCTGTAGCAAAAGCTTATAATGGTGAACGCAAAATTGAATGGAAAGAGGTTTTTGCTGGTGAAAAAGCGTATAAAGCAACTGGAGAATGGTTGCCGTCCGAAACGCTGGATGCTTTTAAAGAATATCTCGTAGGTATCAAAGGCCCCCTGACAACGCCAATTGGCGGTGGAATGCGCAGTTTGAATGTGGCGATTCGTCAAGCTTGTGATTTGTATGTTTGTCTTCGCCCGGTGCGCTGGTTTGATGGCGTACCATCTCCTGTAAAACATCCTGAACTTGTGAATATGGTAATTTTTCGGGAAAATACAGAGGATATTTATGCCGGAATTGAATTTATGCGTGGAACGGACGATGTTCAGGAATTGCTTGAGTTCATTAAGACAAAATACCCGGAACGTTATGGAAAAATCCGCTTTCCCGGAAGTTGCGGTGTTGGAATAAAGGCGGTATCGGAAGAAGGTACGAAGCGTTTAGTGCGTTCGGCTATTGAATACGCAATTGATAATGATCGTGATTCTGTTACTTTGGTTCACAAAGGCAATATCATGAAATACACCGAGGGTGCATTTCGCGATTGGGGATATGATTGCGCATGCAAAGAATTTGGTGCGACTCCGATTGACGGCGGGCCGTGGTGCGAGATGAAAAATCCGAAGAATGGTAAAAAAATGATTATTAAGGATGTTCTTGCGGATGCCTTTTTGCAGCAGATTTTGACGCGTCCGGCAGAATACAGCGTGATTGCTACTCTGAATTTGAATGGTGATTACATTTCAGATGCACTTGCAGCCTGTGTTGGTGGAATCGGTATCGCTCCTGGTGGTAACATTAATTATTCTACAGGGACGGCCGTTTTTGAAGCAACTCATGGCACAGCACCGAAATATGCTGGAAAAGACAAAGTAAACCCTGGTAGTTTAATTCTATCTGGTGAGATGATGTTCCGTTATCTTGGCTGGAACGAAGCAGCTGATATTATTATAAATGCGATGAATAAAACGATTGCAGATCGTACTGTGACTTATGATTTTGCTCGCCAAATGGAAAACGCCAAAAAAGTTTCTTGCTCTGAGTTTGGCCGTTTGCTTGTTCAAAATATGTAACGAGTTGGCGTTCTTTCTGGACTGCGGTATATTTTTTTTGACTTTTGCCGCTCCAGAAGGATGGGTTTCCTTTCATTTTATGCCAAAAAGCGAAATATCGTTATTTTGAATAATTTTTATATTCCGTTTCTTCGTTTAGGCCTTTTGAAAAAATATCGTTGGCGTAAATTTATTGCGTTTCGATAGGGGTTTTAAAGAAGACTAGAAAGTTCATCATGAGTTTTGATAACAGTAAAATAGCAAAATGTGAAAAGTTGCTGCGTGCAAAAAATCGATGTGATGAAGTAAAATTCGGTTTGTTGTCGCGTTTTGCGGAACTTCCGGCTAGCGTCGAATTGATGAAAATGAATTTGAAGGAAAAATGCCCGGAAGAGTATGCTCTCGTATCACGTACTGAAACAGAAGACGGTTTTTTTTCAGATTCATTGGAATCTTCTTTTGATTCGGAAGCGGAGCTCAGCCCAGAAGAAAACAGCCTCGTTGATGATTTAATGGAACACCAGAATTTTGGCTCAATGGAATTGCCGAAATATGCGAAGATGCTGGAGTCTTTTGATGCCCGTGGTCGTCGCATCGCGTCTGTGTTATTTCAGTCTGTGTTAGATTGGAGCAATATCAACAGCATTCTGTTAACCGATAAATTTCGGTTATCGGGCATTCGGATACTTTTTTTGTTTTCGCGTGCGATGGCATTCCTTAATGATTCCATGACAGACGGCGTTAGCATGGAATTACCACGGGCGTTGGTTTACGGTCGCCGCAGTTTGTTTTTTACCAACCTGGCGATTGGTGAAATCAAGAAGTTAAGCGAGGTATGTCCACCGGTAAAAGGAATCATAACTGCGCGAATGAAAGAACTCTATCTTGTGGCCGATGAACTGCAGGATCATCTTATCAGTATTTATAAAATTGGCGAATCGGGAGAATCCTTTTGAATGAAATTTCTCTCAGTTTAAAAGAGCGGACTTTTTTTATTATGACAGCATCTGGTGAAGACAGTGATCTTTCAAAGTTGGAAATCACTTCACAAGATGCGTCTTTGGTCTTTCATTTTTATGGAAATTGGAGTTTAACGGGCAAGCGCAAAACACCGAAGAAGATCATTCTTTTGTCTGGATGCAAGGTTCGCTTGGATTGTTCTGAATTAAAGTCCTGGGACAGTTTGTTTTTAACGGTTGTTCTTCTCATTCGAAAACAAGTACAACGTGTCTCTGGTACTTTTTCGGAGGAGGGGCTTCCTACCGGTGTGCGTAAAATGCTTGCTTTGGCAGAACAGGGGGACCCTCTCATTGAACAAAAGGTATCCGCTAAAAACAGTGGAATCTTTTATGCTAAATTTTCTGCATTGTTGTCTCATTTATGGGATCAATGCAGTTTTTTTGGTGAGGTTCTGTTGTCTCTGCTACGTTTTTTTTGCGGTGTATCCATAACTCGGAAAATAGATATTTTGCATCAGACTCTTAATTGTGGGCCAAGTGCACTGGGAATTATTTCCTTAATCAGTTTTTTAATGGGAATGATTTTAGCATTCCTTGGTGCGATTCCTTTAAAAATGTTCAATGCTGAAATATTTATTACGGGTCTTTTGGGAATTGGAATTTTGCGATTAATCGGGCCCTTGATGGTTGGCATTGTTATGGCGGGGCGTACGGGATCGTCTTTTGCCGCTGAACTTGGTACAATGCAGGTTAATGAAGAATTAGATGCCATGAAGACTTTTGGCATTTCGCAGGTTGAATTTTTAATTGTTCCGCGTTGTCTGGCGTTGATGATAATGGTGCCGCTATTGGGAATTTATGCTGACGTGGTTGGTATTTTGGGCGGGATGGTAGTCGGCGTTTTCTATATGGATTTGAATTGTGTTGAATTTATGGATGAATTATGGGAATTAACGAGATTATCCGATTTATATGTTGGTCTTTTTACTTGCTTTGTTTTTGGCTTTTTAGTATCTCTATACGGTTGTTTTCATGGAATCCACTGTGGACGAGATGCGGGGGCGGTAGGAACTGCGGTGACTTCAGCTGTTGTAAATAGTATTGTTGCTATTGTTGTTGCCACCGCTATTATTACGATCATTTCCGTACACTTGAAAATTTAAGCAGGGAAAAATAGAGTGAAGCAATTAAATTGTCAGATGGAATTTCCTCTGCAAATAAAAAATTTAACATTACAGTATGGCTCACGTATTATTCAACGGGATCTTTCGTTTGATGTGAAATGCGGCGAGATTTTTGTTGTAATGGGCGGCAGTGGCTGTGGCAAAAGTACGCTTTTGCGTCATCTGATTGGGTTGCTTCGGCCGAAGGTCGGCGAGATTTTTGTTTTAGGTAAAGAGATTTGGAAAATAGCGCCGGAAGAACGCCTAAAGCAAATGCGACAAATCGGAATTGTGTACCAGAAGGGTGGCTTATGGAGCACAATGACGCTATTTGAGAATATTGCATTGTTGCTGCGGATGTACAGCCCTTGTTCGGAACCCGAGATTCAGCAGTTATGCGAATTGAAACTTTCTCTGGTTGGATTAAGTGGATATGGCAATTTTTATCCGTCTGAAATTAGTGGCGGCATGCAGCGTCGTGCGGCTTTGGCGCGTGCCATTGCTCTGGAGCCGAAGTTGTTGTTTTTAGATGAGCCGTCTTCTGGACTTGATCCTGTAAGTGCTCATCGTTTGGATGAATTAATTTTACAATTAAGAGATATGCTTGGAGCGACTATTGTGGTTATCACGCATGATTTGGATAGTATTTTTACCATTGCGGATCGTGCTGTTTATTTAGATCATGTAAAAAAAACGATTACTGCGTGTGGGACTTTATCGGAATTGAAAAACAGGACAGATCATGCGGATTTGCATGATTTTTTAACGCGTGGGAAAAATATGAATGTAGGAGAAAAAGAGAATGAATAAGAAATTAAATGCTAGCTTAGTGGGCATTTTTACCATTATAGGAATTTTCTTTTTCTGTGTGTTTCTTTTGTTTTTAGGGAAAGGTAGTATTTCTCCGAAATTAGAATATACTCTTTATTTTCATAAATCGGTAAAAGGGCTGTCTGTTGGCGCGCCGGTTATGTTTCGCGGCGTTGCGATTGGGACTGTGTCGAATATTTGTCTTGCAAAATGCTGTAAAAATGATCCGACTTGTGAGAGGGCTGAAGAAACAATAAGTTGGCCAATTCAGGTAAAAATTAATATCGATCCTTTTGCTTTTGAATCCGAGTGCGACTTAAGTTTTTGGAATGAAATACAACAATGGGTGCTGAAAAGAAAGAATGCTGCTTTTCTTTCGGAAAATAATTTATTGCATGATCTGATGATCAATCATGGGCTGCGTGCAAAATCACAGTTTTTAAGCTTGATGACTGGGAAACTCTATATCGAGTTAGACTTTTTTGAAGAAACGACAGCAACCCCTGCTGAATTAGCCGACATTGAAAAAAACATAATTCCTATCTATCACTCTGCTTTTGAAAAAATGTTTTCACCGATGTCGAGTTCTAATATGAATGATTATGTGGAAAATTTTCATCTTGTAATGGATCAGTTGTCTGCTTTTGTAAAGGATGGTCGTTTTAAAAAGTTACTAAACAATAGCTCTGAAGTTTTTGCTGATGCGCGTGGGGTTCTTGAGAATGGCCAAAAAGCCATTCAGACATTGTCTGAAAAAGCTTCTGATATGATGACAAAATCAAATGAATTAATGGAACAGATCAAAGACGAAATATCGTCTTTGAATAAAGTTTGCAAAGATGGTGTTGTGGATATTCGCACTCAGACAACACAGATGGAACAAAATGTGAGTGCAACTGCAGATGCATCTCGAAAACTTGTGGAACAGTTAAATGGCTATCTTTCTAAAAATGACCATAATATTGATCTGTTTCTTGAAAAGGGGGCGCAGAGTGTCGTTTTGATGGAGAAAAACTTGCAGGAAAGTAAGACCTTGATTTTACAGTTGCAGGACTATGTTGATAAAGATGCACCGATGCAGCAAGATCTCAAGGAGACCTTAAATGAACTGGAAACTGCTGCAATTTCACTGAAGACTTTTTTTGAAATGCTGCAATGCAATCCTGAAGTTTTGCTAAAGGGAAAAGGGAAGTAAAAAATGAAGAAGAAGATTTTTTTGAAATTATCGATATTAAGTATATTTTGTTTGGTTGTTTCGGGTTGTCTTTTTCGGAGTGCGCCAGTGCTGTATTATAAATTATCTGCGGGTACATTGGGAAAGTTGCCTGGCCCGGTTCCGGAAATCGGTTCTGTTACGGTAGAAATCCCAGCGTATTTAAAACGTCAGCAATTGGTCTTTCAGCGTGATAAGCATGAAATTGGTTTTTTGGAAAAGGACCGCTGGGGCTGTATGCTACGCAAGGATATGGCCGATGTGCTACAGTATGATTTTGAACAACAGACGAACTGTAAAGATCTTAAGGATGTAAAACAAGGCCATGATTCTGCTCTTGGCGAGGTTCAGCTTCGCTATGTTTTCCGTTCCTTTTCAGGGGATCTAAACGGTAATTTTAGGGTTGATGGAATTTGCTATATTGTGCAAAATCCTTTAAAAATACACCGTTCTTTTTGCTTTCGTTTTGTGTTGCCTTTTACAGTAAAAAAGGTGCCGTCTTTAGTGGAAGCGCATAATTTAGCGCTGGCTAGAATCGCTGGTGAAACAGTGGATTATTTAGCTCAGCAAAGTTGGAAGTAAAAATGAGCATCCATGGGAAATATGATATCTGAAATATCAGGAGTTTTGTCAATGAAAAAAATAGTACTGTGCTGTTTATGGATATGTTTTATTCAATTATCTCTTATAGCAGAAGAATCGACGACAAAGGATGTAAAGCAGTTTTCTTTTGACACTGAAATAGCTGCGGAAGACCCCATAAATATGCACTGGCGTCAGGGGTTATTGGCGTTAAAAGATCATTTATATGCAAATGCCGAAAACAATTTTTTGAAATATCGGGTTTTGGTATTGCAGAATTCGGTAGACTATGCGAAAGGCACAGCAAAATTAGCCCAGACTTATATCTCCTGGGGAAAGTTTGATGATGCATTGCGCGTTTTGAAAGAATTGGAATCTCAGCAGGTGGTGCTTCCGCTCAAGGTGGAAGCCGAATTGATTTATTTAACTGGTTTTGTCTTTTGGAAAGAGAAAAAATGGGAGCCGTGCCTTGAAGTTTTGCTGCCTATATTAAATCCTTCTTTTCAAAAGTCTGAATTTACCGATCAAATAGTTCTGTTGGCTTCCGATTGCTATGCCGAATTGAAACAATGGAAAAAAATGACTTGGCTTTTGGAACGGTACCTTGCTGAAATAAAGCGGGATAGCAAGGTGGATTTAGCTGTCCGTCTGCAGTTGGTGCGCGGATATTTGGCGCAGGAAAATTATTTGGTTGCACAGCGTTTTTTGGCAAGTGTAGCTGGAAATGTCTCCGTAGAGCATCAGCAGGAATATGAAGTCTATATGTGTATGGTATTAACGGGCCGCAAACAGTATAAGGATGCTCTTGCCCGTTATCAGAAGTTATTGGAACAAACATTGGAAAGTGATCGAATCCCATTATGGTCTAAAATGTGCTCTCAATTATCAGAATTGGCGAAGGCTGAAAAAGACTTGCTGCAAGCCGGTCAGTTATTATCAACCGCGCTGCTGATAAAACCAAATCCCGATAGAGCTTCGCAGTTACTGGCGTTGTCGCAAATCAATGAAGATATGCAAAAAAATGCTGAAGCTATTCAGCTGTTAAAGCAATGGCGTTTGGATTTTCCGAAAGATGAGCGGTATGCTTCTGTAACAATGCACTTAGGAGAAATGATGCGTCGCACTTCTAATTGGATGCAGGCGGCGGAACTTTTTGGTGAACTGATACAGCTATCAACGCTGGATATTTCGGCGCGCCTGCAAGCTGCGCTTTTGCGGGCAGATTCGTTAGAACAGGATGGCCATTTTTCAGAGGCCGCCAACGGTTATGTTAGCGCTGCCGAATTGGCCGGAAAAGATAAAAACCATGCGGCGGAAATATTAAGTCGTGCTGCTGAAGTATATATAAAGGCTTCGGAGAAAGAAAAAGGCGTGCAGTTATATCAAAAAATAGCGGATTCTTATCGAGAATTTCCAGTGGGAAAGAATGCGCGATTTAATGAAGCACAGATTCTTTTGGAATTAAAGCACTATGCGAAAGCAAAGGCAGTTTTTGCAAAATTTATTCAAGAAGAGCCGAATCATCCGAAAATTTGGGAAGGTAAATTGCAATATGGTACTGCGTGGGAATTTTTGGCCCAAACGCCGGCGGAAAAAAAAGAATTGATCAACTATGATTTGGAAATTGCGAAAGATTGTCAAATAGAGATGTTTTCTCTGCAGGGATATTTTGCGGCTTATGAAGTGGCTGAAAAAAGTGGTTTCTTGGCAATGGCAACCGATATTCTACAACAAATTACAAAACGATATCCAAATACAAGCTCGCTGCATTTAGTGATGTATAAATGCATAACACTCTTGTTTCGACAAGGGAAAAATGAACAAGCATTAAAACAGTCCGAGGTGTTTCTCAGCCGTTTTTCTCAGACATCTCGGGCACCGGAAGTCTATATGCTGTTGGGAGATTTTTATCAATCTAGCGGAAAATATGAAGAAGCGATGGGATGTTACAGCAAAATCAAAAAACCGGAATTTGACACACTGCTAGAGCCGGAAGCACAATATGAATGCGCACGATGCTATCTTAGTCTGAATAAACCCAATAGCGCCCAAGAAATTTTGTTGCAGATCCTAGCGGTAAAAGAAGCAGGAAAAGCAGTGCTGACCGATGAGTTTTTGGGGCGTGTGGAACTGCATCTTGGGGAGGCTTATGCGCTGGCTGCAAAATTGGAACTCGCACGGCAGCATTTTGCTCTTGCCCGAAATTATGCCCAAGACAGCGAACTGGGTTTTGTGGCGCTGGGACGCCAGGGTGAAATATTAATGGAAATGGCGACAATTAATCCCGTTTTATGGGATAAAGCGATCGAGTGTTTTAAGATTCTTTTAACACTAGGTTCGGCAGTGCCTCAGCAGCTTCAGGAAAAGGCGCGTTATGAATTAGCGAAATGCCAGGAAGGGAAAGGAAATAAAGAGCAGGCGATGTTTCAATATCAGGAGCTCTATCTGGAATATCTCGCGGATAAAAACGCCGGAAAAAATCGGAGTTGGAAATATTATTATCTCAGTATTTTAGAAATGACAAATATATTGTCCAGCAATGGAGATAATGATTCTATGCGTCGGGCGGCGCGTTTGTATGAGGAGCTGGGAGTGTCAAATCTTCCGCGAGCTGCGGAAGCCGTAGAAAAAGCAGCGCTGATTCGTAAGAATTATTCGTTAGGTGATAAAAAATAAACAAAAAAGAATAAGAGAAAAAATGTCTAAAATTTTAATAAAAAGAATCGTATTGTCCTTTGTTTTATTTGCTGCAACTGGAGTGGTCTTTTCGTCCTCGGATGATGCCTCTAAAGTACTGTACGGCGATGCCATTGTTGCTATTGTTGACAATGTTCCAATTACAGGATATGCCCTGATGCAGGAATTAAAAATATCTGGAAAAATGGATATGCTGAATAATGTCCCTGCACAAGATCAGCAAAAATATAAAAAGTTGCTCCAGAATCAAATTTTAACAAAAATGATCGAGCGTAAAATTTTATATAAAGAATTTCAAGAATTGGAAGCAAAAGTGCCTGTTCAGATGATCCAGGAAAAATTGGATAAGATGGTCTTGCTGAAAGCCAATGGAAATTTGGAGCGTTTTGAAAAAATTCTTTATGAAAACAATATGAGCATTAATGAAATAAAAAAGAAAATAACGGAGGATTTAGCATCCAGTATGTTGCTGTACGATCGTGTACAACGAGATATTCAGGTTTCAGAACCAGAAATACAGGCGTATTATAAAGCTCATAAGAGTGACTTCTATCGCGTTACTCAGTATCGTCTGGAAGCCATCCTTTTGAAAAAGAATGGTCGCTTTACTGGAAAATTACCAGAGACGTGGAAAAAAATAAGACAAGAGCTCGCATCTGGAAAAAGTTTTTCGTCTCTAGCTAAAGAGTATTCTGAAGACGAGAGTGCAAAAAATGGCGGCGATATGGGATGGCAAAAAGACTTGAATAAAAAGATTATGGAGGTCGTTAAGTCTTTGAAAAAAGGCGAAATCTCTAAAACGCCACTGGTTTTGGGGCAGGGCGAATATATTCTTCGTATGGCTGATAAAATGAATGGCGGAATTGTAAAATTGGATGAAGGTTCTGTTCATGATAATATCTTGCACTATTTGAAGACGCAAAAAGAAGAAAAACGCTATACAGAATTTATGGAACCGCTGCTGAAAAAGTATGGCGTAAAAAGAATGGGTGCATATTAAAGGTTTTTTAAGGGAAAACAGTAGCAATTTTTTTTTGGTAATCCTTACTGGAATCATTTGTTAAAAAAACAAGGATAAAACAACGGATCTAAATTTTTCTTGTTTTTTAAATGCGGAGTTTTATTTTATATCTATCGTTTGATATCTGCAAAAGAAGAATTTTTGTTTTTAAAAGTCCGATGAAATTTAACCGTTTTTTCCCTGAGTCCAACGTATAAGTCTATATTGTGAATGATAATCAAAATTGGCACCATCGTTGCAGAAAAGGGAAAAGCGTATTTTGCGCTATGTAAAATCCTGAAAAATAACTGTAACGATTTGCTCTCTTGCTAAATGCTATTGTAATGACAAACTTGGTGTCCATTAGAGTTGTTATTGATATCTATATTTTATATCATCGAAATAATAAAAACGATTTTCTTCGGCAGTTTCATCGCAATACTGATTATCTACTGCATCCTATTAAAACTTTTTTGTTCTGCATGTCCAAGTCTTTTTTTTTGTCTTTTTCTGATATTATTCACAATATAGTGCAGAAATAAATAAGAATTATCGCATATTCTATTACAAATAATGCATTTTTAAAAAAAGCAAATGATTGAGTGGCAGTCGTTCGTCATTATCTTTATGTGGTTTCTTTTAATGAGAAGTAATCCTTTTACGAAGGTTTGTGTTTTTCCTTGAAACGCATGAGTTAAAGAACGTAAATTGAGGCAACCTCCATGAAATTATATCAACAACGTTAGTATTATTGCAAGAATAGCATACGTTTTGTATATTTAGGCATTAGATATTTGGGAAAATGGACTGTTTTTTTGATTTATTCCTGTTTTATTTCAGTGGAAAAGTATTTTGTTTTTTGGGGCGTTGTTGGAGAAGTTTATTAAATATCTCTAAAAATATGATTTCAAAAAATGTTTTTTGTTTTTTGTTATCTTTTTATTTTGAAAAAAAATTTCTTTCGGTGTTGATTTGTTATGATGTTGATTTAAGTTATAAACATTTACATTTATATATGAAGAAAAATATAGGATTTGGAAGCTCCAAAGAATATCAGTATTTTTTTAAACTTCCTGAAAAATTATTATGTTAAATCAGCTCAATCAACATACCGTAGAAAAAATTGGCGGTTCTTCTATGTCACGTTTCGGTGAAGTTATGCGAAATGTGATTATTGGAAAACGCAAGGACAAAGAACTTTATAATCGTATTTTTATTGTTTCTGCATATGGGGGGATTACCAACCTTCTTCTTGAAGGTAAAAAGAATGGCACCCCAGGAGTTTATAGTAAATTTGCAAATGACGATGATAGCTGGGAAGATACCCTGGAAAAAGTCCGCCATAAAATGTTTGAATATAATCATTCTTTTGTGTCCATCGGACTACAGGAAGACGAGGCTAATAATTTTGTGAATGAGCGTTTGGATGGTATCCGAGAATGCTTGTGTGATTTATGTAATTTACGACGATATGGACATATTAATGCAAAAAATTATCTGCCCTCTACTCGTGAAATGCTAAGCGCAGTCGGCGAAGCACAAAGTGCTTTCAATTCTGCAAAAATTTTACAGCGTAATGGCATTAATGCTAAATTTATTGATTTGACTGGTTGGAAAAAAGACGAGATGCCGACGTTTGAGGAGGCTATCAATACGGCCTTTTCTGGTATGGATTTTTCAAAAGTAATGCCGATTGTCACGGGTTATGTGAAATATGATGAAGGAATTATGACTCGCTTTGATCGTGGTTACAGTGAAATTACGTTTAGTAAAATTGCTGTTCTTACGCGTGCTCGCGAAGGTATTATTCACAAAGAGTATCATTTATGTACGGGCGATCCGGTGCTGATTGGTGAAGACAAGGTTAAAGTGATTGGGCATACTAATTTCGATATTGCGGATCAGTTATCTGATTTAGATATGGAGGCTATTCATTCCAAGGCATCGAAAGAAATGGAATATTGTGGCATTCCGATTCGGATTAAGAATGCGTTTGAGCCCGAGCATCCCGGGACACTGATCGCTTGTGATTATATCTCACCGGTTCCGCGTGTTGAAATGATTTGCGGGCGCAGTGATATCATTGCAGTTGAAGTAATGGATCCAGAAATGGTTGCTGAAGTTGGATATGATTATAATTTAATGAAGTATTTTTGTGATGCGAAAATCAGCTATGTAGCAAAAACAACGAATGCAAATACCATTACCAATTTTGTGCCGCAGAAGAAGCGCGGGCTTGATGTCTGTGTAGATAATATCCGGCGCGGCTTTCCGGGCGCCGTGGTGCGGTGTTTTCCCGTGGCGATTGTTGCGGTAATTGGAACGAATATGCGAATTCCCGGTTTTTTATCTAAAGCGGCATTGGCATTGCAGAAGGCGAATGTGAATATTTTAGCGTTGAGTCAGTCAACGCGACAGGTAAATATGCAGTTTGTTATTGATCGTGCTGATTTTCAAAAGGCGCAAAAAGTTCTTCATGCAGTATTTGTAGAAGAAAAATAATTTTTATGACAGAACTTTTTCTTGATAATCATTTATTAGCGCTGGATTGTCCTGGTGGATTGTTAACACAGCCTTCTGGAACAACTGAGGACAGTCTGGAATGCCAGGGGAAGAGTTATCTAAAAGAGAAATTTCAGAAACCGGGCGCTGTTTTTTTAGAGGCAGTGCATCGGATTGATCGGCCGGTTTGTGGAGTGGTTCTTTTTGCACGTACGAGTAAAGCGCTGTCTCGTTTGAATCAAAGTTCTCGGGATCATTTGATTACAAAAATTTATCATGCGTGGATTGAGGGTTCGTTACCACAGGCTGATGGTCGATTGGAAGACTGGCTGATACATGATGATTTTCGGGCACGGAAGGTTCCAGCAAAAACGAATGGCGCAAGAGCCTGTTCGTTGCAGTATCATACATTACAAAAAAAAGGCAATTTTACGCTGCTCGAAGTTTTTTTAGAGACGGGGCGTTATCATCAGATTCGTTGTCAGTTTGCGGCAATCGGGCATCCGATTTTCGGTGATCAAAAATACGGTTCGAAAAGAATTTATAAAGTTGGCTGTATTGCGTTACAGCATTATAGAATGATTTTTCCGCATCCGGTGTCTAAAAAAAGAATAACAGTGACTTCAACACAAGAGATGAATATTTCAATCTGAAATATTCATTATTTTTTTTCATTAGAATAAATTATGGTAAAAGAAATGAGTACAACAACATTATCGGAATTACAGGCAGATCAGCAGCAGTATGTGTTAAATACGTATGCTCCTAAAACGGTGTTAGTCAGAGGTCAAGGATGCTATGTTTGGGATATCGAAGGAAATCGCTATTTGGATTTCGGCATGGGAATCAGTGTTTGTAATTTAGGGCATTGTCATCCAGCGATTACTGCTGCAATCCAGAAACAGTCTCAAAAGCTAGTCCATTGTTCGAATATATATATAAATGAAAATCAACCGCGTTTGGCCGCAGAGCTTATTAAGCGTTCGTTTCCCGGCAAAGTGTTTTTCTGTAACAGTGGCGCGGAGGCAAATGAGGGGCAAATTAAATTTGCGCGGTTATGGGGGAGCAAGCATGGCGGTAAATATGAAATTATTTGTGCACAACACAGCTTCCACGGCCGAACTCTTGCAACTTTAGCGGCTACTGGTAAGATGAAAATTCGCGAAGGATTTCAGCCGGATATGCCGGGATTTGTATTTGCTGAGTATAACAACGTAAAGGCTTTTGAAGAGGCCATTACCGATAAGACTGCGGCTATTTTAATCGAACCCGTACAAGGAGAAGGCGGTATACAGCCCGCCACGCTGGAGTTTATGCAGGGGTTGCGTAAGCTTTGTGATAAGCATAAAATATTGCTGATGCTTGATGAGGTACAATGCGGCATGGGGCGTACTGGCAAACTGTTCGCTCATCAGAATTTTGATATCATTCCGGATTCTATGAGTATCGCAAAAGCGATCGCCAATGGTTTCCCAATGGGGGGCTTTATTGTTCGTAATCCTTACAGCGAGGTTTTTACTCCGGGGTCTCACGGGAGTACTTTTGGCGGAACGCCTCTTGGCAGTGCCATTGCATTGGCGGTGCTGGAAACGATGGATCATGAAAAAGTGCTGGATAATGTGCAAGTCGCCTCCGTTGATTTTTGGAATCGGCTCGTTCAACTTCAAGCGCACCATTCGATTGTTGCTAATTTTCGCAGTCTTGGGTTAATGATTGGTATCGATGTTGGAAAATTTCAAAAAGAAGTTGCTCAAGAGTGTATGAAGCGGAAGTTGGTTGTGCTGACTGCTGGAGAACACGATGTTCGGTTGCTGCCGTGCTTGAAAATAACTCCGGAAGAAATTGAATATGGTATGAAAATATTAGACGAGGCAATTACTGCTGTTGAGGCAACTCTATCTTAAAAAATAACACATATTGAGAATTAAATGATGGCAAATACTTTCCAGAATTTAAAAATTTTTTCAAAAATCAGGTCCAAAAAGCCGATTCGTGTTTTGGCATTTGGGGCTTCGAATACGCAGCGTTATATGACTGGGATGCATTGGTTTGACTATGTAGAACTCGGGTTTAAACAAAAATATAGCGGTAATGTAGGACAATTTATCAATTCCGGGGTATCGGGCAATACAACGGAGGATTTACTGTACCGATATGAACATGATGCCGGAGATTATAATCCAGAATTGACCATCTTAACAATCGGTGGAAATGATTGCAACCCGGACCGGCATATTTCTGCGGAACAATTTCGGAAAAATTTATTAGAGCTTTATGATCGTTTAACAAAGCAGGGTGGAGAGGTTCTTTTTCAGACTTATTATGCGAGTGATTTAGAGCAAATGATTCCGGAGCGTGCTACGGCAATGGTGCGAAATATGGCAATAGTACGCGAAACCGCAAAGGACTTGAAGGCGTCGTTACATGACAACGATCTTCGTTGGGCATTGTTACGTGAGCATAATATTAAATTATATCGTACTTTAATGCGAGATGCCATGCATGTCAATTCATTAGGCAATATGGCCATTGGTTTGGATTTAATGCGAAAATTTGGCTTGGAACCAGCAGAGTCTGATTTGAACTATTTAGCTCCTGGTCTTTTTGTGCAACGCGTGTTGGATGATTTTGAAAAAGAATTTGGTGAAGTTGAATAATAAATAAAAATGGTTTTGAATTTATTGTTTATTATATAAAAATTCAGAACCGTTTTTTTTGTTCCATAGATTTTGATATTATCCGAGTGCTATCGAAAATATTATTTTATCACGAAGCAATTCATGCACACTTAATGATTTTTCGTCAGCGAGGCCATAGGAAGCGGGGAAACCGCCACGTGGGAGCGAGATGGAACCAGGGTTCATGATAATAGTATGATCGGTTCGTCGCTTTAATTCTGGAATATGAGTATGACCATGAACGAGAATTGTAAAAGAAGCAAGAGGCGGAAGGTGGTATTCATTCCAATAATGACCATGGGTCAGAAAAAAAATCTGATGATTGGCGTTGAGGATTTTATATTCATCTAGCATCGGAAACTCGAGCAATGTTTGATCCATTTCAGAATCACAGTTTCCTCGAACCGCAGTCAGGTTTTTTTTTAGGGAATTAAGAATGGCTGCGGTAGTGCTGGAATTTTGGCTGTTTCCGTAGTGTGCCAAGGCATCCCCAAGAAGTACTAATTGATCGGGTTTATGCACCTTTATTTTTTCGATGAGTTTCTGTACATTGTTTGCATATCCGTGTACATCGGAAAAGAAAAGTATTTTCATGGCTTCTTCTGCAGGGGTCAAAGATTCATAGAAAAGAGTATTTTATCGCTGATTAATTCATGAATATTTATCGCGTTCTTGTCTGCGATAGCATAGGACGCAGGGAAGCCGCCTTTGGGAAGAGAAACAGAACCGGGATTCAGAACGATAAGGTTATTCGGTAATCGCTTTAATACTGGAGTATGAGTATGACCATGTGCAAGAATGGTGATATTGCTTAGCGGCGGAAGATGATTCTCGTTCCAGACATGGCCGTGTGTAAGGAAAAACGTCTGCAGATTGGCACTGATGAGAATATAATCACCGAGCATCGGGAATTCCAGCATCATCTGATCGACTTCACCATCACAGTTTCCGCGGACGGCAAGAATTTTAGTTTTCAAAGAATTAAAAAGCGGGATTGCTTCTTTGGGACAGTATTCTTTTTTGATGATATTACGTGGGCCATGATAAAGTGCATCCCCGAGAAAGGCTAGTTGATCAGGCTGGTGTAGATTGATTTTTTCTAAAATAATTTTGAGACAGGCGGCGTCGCCGTGGGCATCGGAAAAGAAAAGAATTTTCATGGTATGATCCGTATTTGTAAGGTTGCAACAGTGGATTATTTTTTGGGATTGTTGAGCTCTTGTAATAAGCAATACTATAAGGCAAAAAAAAACTTTTTGTCTTTTTACATCTAATTTTTTGAGATTCATCGTGTTGGAATGTTAATTCCTTTTCGGATTATTATATTATAATGATTCCCTTGAAAGATAATTGAAAACAAAAGGGACATTAATAAAGGATTATTTCATGGAAACTCTTTCGCCGGTCTTGCAAAAGCAAGGTCGCAATTATTTTTTGCTTTTTAATCGATTTAATGGCGTTTCGGTAGCTTGTCTTTTTGAAAATATTTTTATTTTATATTCTTTGAAGATTGGCTTGCCCGTTTATTTAACGGGAATTTTAGCCTCTTTTACTTTTTTAACGATGCCATTTATGTTTTTAGGAAAACAGTTCGTTGCAAAAATAGGCGCTGCTAAAACAATTTATGTGACTTGGATAATGCGTAATACCGTGATGCTTATTGCTGCTTTTGCGCCGATAGCCGCAATGTTTAATGCACCCAAAGTAGTTGTTTATGCGATGGTTTTAGTTCCCTGTTTTTTGTTTTTTTCCTGTCGAAGTATTGGAATGATTGGTTTTCGGCCCCTGCAGGGAGAAATTACCACAAAGCAAACGCGGGGACGCTTTGTTTCTCAGGCAACTTTAAATACGGATGCATTTTATTTTATTGCAATGATTTTACAAATTATATTTGTGATGCTGTTTCCAACAATTATTACCTTCCAATTAATTATTATAGTTGGTTGTTTATTTGGTTTTATTGCGGGGGCTGTTATGGGAAAAGTGCCAGAAAGCGACACACCACGTCTTTCCGCACGTCAACCGATTTTTCAAGCGACAAAGTTGTTGTTAAAGCAGTCACGTTTTCGGAAGCTTTTATATGCCCAAAGTGCGGGACAGGCCATTATTATGCTGGTGATTCCCATTTCGATGATTGCTCTTAAAAAAGGATATCAGGTCTCCGATGGTATGGCGCTTTGTTTTGCCGTTATTCAAATATTGGGTGGTATAACAATGGCTTTTGTGAATGGCATTGTTTCAGATCGCACGGGGTCGCGGCCGTTATTACTTTTATATGCCTTTGGCATGATGTGTATTTGCGGAATGTGGGTTACTGCCCCTGTTTCTTTTTCGTGGACATATATGATTATTTTATTCTTTATAGGCGGTTGTTGTCTTTCTGGTATCGGAATCTCATTTGCTCATTATTTTCTTAATATTGCCAAGGATAAAGATCTCGTTGGTGGAAATCTACTGCTTTGTGCGGTTGCCGGTATTACGGCGGGAATTACGGGCAGTGTGCTTGTTTCAATGACCTTAAAAACACTTGGCAATTATTATCTGAAAAATAGTCTATCTCTTTATAAAACTTATTTTGGGCTCGCTGGAATTGTGACCATACTGTTAGCGTTGATTATCATTCGTTTAAAGCCCTTGCGGGACTGGAAAATTAAAAAAGTTATTGAGCTGTTTTTCTCTCCGCGTGATATGTATGCGTTATTTGATTTATATCGTATGGAAGAATTGGACAGCATGGAACAAGATCGCTCTAATGTGAATCATTTGGCAAAATTGAAGTCTGAAATATCGGAAAGCACGATGCTGGATTTTTTGGCTTCGCCAAGCATAACACTGCGTTGGCAGGCGCTGCGTGGTTTGCGCGCTTTGAATACGCTTGGATTAGAAACCGAGGATGCTATTATTCAGGAAATAGAAAAAGGTATTTACACGACAGCATATCTGGCAGCTGATATCGCGGGGGAAAAACATATCGTGAAAGCAATCCCGGTATTGCGTAAAAGCCTTGACTCTCTCGATTTTCTTTTGAAAAGCAAGGCGATGCTGGCATTAGGACGATTGGATGATCGAGAATCCTTGCCGAAAATTCGGGATCTGTTTTATAAATCGGATAATCCGCGAATGTTGATTCACGGTGCGAATGCTTTTAGTGAATATGGTGATGATTGTCTTATACAGGATATCCTACAAAAGTTTTTTGCTTCGTTTCAGCCAGCTGCAATTCGAAATGAACTGCTGTTGGCGGCCGCTAAAATAGCCGGCTGCCCTAATACTTTTTACCAGTTCATAAAAAGCCTTTATCATGATCGTACCGCAGCTATAAATCTGCTCCAAGACTGGAAAATAAACAAACTTGAAAACAAGAAAGAAATACTGCAGATTTTAAATGATGCGTGTAAAAACGACATCAAGATGGAAGGCGAAAACCAAAAACAGATATTGGCAATGTTTGCTTTTGATCCAAAAATCCAACGGGTACTTACCACTATTATGCAGTCGGCAAAACAAAAAGATCTGACGCCGGAATTACTGGCATTTCTGATCTCTTTAGCTGCTACTCTACAAAAAAAGTTTCTTGATAGCGCTAGAAAAAATGAGTAAAAAACCTCATAATAATATAGTATGGCAGGTTCTATCTATTTTGATAAAGGAACGGACAGCTTTATAAATCCGCATAATGAATAGAGTTCGAAAATATTTTGTGTCTGATACGAATGCAATTTTCGTCTTCTGTTTTATAGGCTTAAAAACAGGAATCGATATTATTCTGAAACCGCAATCCTTTTTATAAAAACAGTTACGGTTTTGAATTAACGAAGGCTAATAGTTTATTTTAAACAGGCGATATCCTGATTCGGAACCCAAGCGCTTTGTCCGTCTGGAAGTTGTATTTCACTCCAGCCGGTACGTTTTTCGAGCAGGATGAATTCAGTACCTGTGTGCAAGGGATCCGTGAAGCTTGGTGCATAACTATTGCCGTCGCCTTTGCGGGCAATAACTTCTTTGGCGATGATAACGCCTGGATTTTCACGAATTTGCTGACGGGCTGTTATTAGTAGGGACAGAGTGGATGAAATCAAAAAAAAGAGGGTCATGATGCAGGTGATTTTGAGTCCAAATGGATGTTTCCAAAGCAGGGTTAAGGCCTGAATCCAAAAAAGCAGAAAAAGAATCAAAAAGAGGATCTGGCGTGTCGATGGTGTAAAATCATAATGCCAAAAGAAAATTGTTTTTAATATTTTTGTTTTTTCTTGCTCGTGAAATTTATCGAGTCTTTGTCGTCTGGCATACTCGAGATTTTGCAGCAATTGCACGTCATTAGGGTTGTATTGAAGAGAATGCCGATAGGCAAGAATAGCGCGGCCGAGGTCATTCATTTTAAAATAAATATTGCCGAGGTTGTAATAAATTTTACCATTTTGAAATTTTGAAGAAAGAAGCACTTTTTCGTATCGGGCGGCAGCACGCTGGCAGAGATCGTAGGCTTTTGCGGGGTCTTTCATTAAAATTTCATTTGCTTCATGAAAATATTTTTCGGCTTCTCCCAAAAGGATCGCGGAATCATTCCGTGAAAGAGTATCGGCATGACACATCCAAAAAAGAGATAAACTGAAGAAGAGATAAAAAATTGATTTAAACATATATAAAAACCTATGACCATTTTTCCCACTGTTTTATAGCGGTAATAACTTCTTTTAATTGTAATTCGGTGACGGGATGGGCAGTGCCGGCAAAGCGGCTAATTTCGCATTGCTCCAAAATTTTAACTAAAGTCGGGAGTACTTTTTCAGTTAAACGAGGCTTGGTGACAGCCGCATTTTTTAAGTCTTGTGCGGAAATGGTTCCTGCACTCATGGAAAGACGAACCGAAAAATAATTTTGCAATATGTTGTAAATATCAGAGATGGTATTTTCTTTATAACATTGAACGCGCTTCAGTTGTTTTATGCAAGAATTGCCCGCTTGCTGAATTTGGTGTCCATGCTGATTTAAATGACGATAGCGGTAAATTCTGATTGCCGAAAAGAGCAGAATCCAAAGCAGCACTGGAAAAATTAAAAGGGCGGCAATCAGTGGCTGTAGAAGCCATTGGAAGAAGCCACTGCTGCGTTTATAAAGAAGTTCTTTCGTATCATAGTTGTGAGCAATGCCGAGGGTTGTTGCTTGAATTTCATTGCTG
Source organism: Lentisphaeria bacterium (assembly GCA_041669565.1). Taxonomy (GTDB): domain Bacteria; phylum Verrucomicrobiota; class Lentisphaeria; order Oligosphaerales; family Oligosphaeraceae; genus JBAYAV01. The sequence continues at coordinate 15,994 of JBAYAV010000002.1, read as the reverse complement.
TTGTTGCTGATTGTTGCCTCTGTTGGAATTCGTTGAATTCCCTGGATGTCTTTAGTCGTAACTTCTCGGGCGGCTGCCACTTTAATCGGAATGGCCTCGGAGGACGCAATTTCGTATTTTCCTGTTTGGGAATTGAAGTAAGAAATTTCAATAGGGGGAATTTCTGTCACATCTGGTGCATTTGCGCGCAAAGTGCGCTGAAATACTTTTGTATCGTTCTCAATAATGCCTGGCTCTTCGGAAGAAATTTTAAAATGTTTGGATAGATTTTCTTGGCTTTCCAAGGATGGCAACTGAAGATTTTCCATGAATTTTGGGCCGGATAATTTTAATGTTAAAATAATGGGCTCACCGACATTTACTTCTTTCGGGGTTGCGGAAGTACTAATTTTGCAGGTGCCGATAATACAGCTGAAATTGGATGGCTTTCCAGTAACGGGCAGGGGGAGTACTTTTAGAATAATAGATTTGCTGCTGACGGTTATTTTTTTTGTGGCTGTTTGGTGATTCCCAAAAAAACTGTCAAAGTCGTCAAAAGGCGACGAGCGTCTTCGTTGTTTTTGCTTGTCAGCAATTTCGCAAGTTACCGAAGACTCATCAATAGAATAAGTGCCGGCCTTGGTCGGAATAAACGGATACCTAAACAAAACACAATTCAAGGACTGATTTCGAGCGCGAGCGCGCCCCTGCTTACCGATTAGTTGCTGATTCTGTAGGTTGGGAATCTTTAAGTATTGCTGTTGCTGCTGCGAATTGATCTCTGGTGTATAGTCCGGGAAAAAGAAGTTATCCTGTTTGAAAATTGGAAGATCAAAAGAAAAACCGTAAATTTGCCGATCAAAATACCACTGCCACGTTATCATTACGGGTTCACCGACATAACATTTTTGCACTGAGGTGCTCATCTCTAAAAAAATACCACTGATTTCTTCGGCTTTTGTTACATGGATCGGTATGGCTGGAATTCCGTGGCGTTTGTTGTCAATCACAATGGAAACCGATGGAATCTGTAGTGAGCCGAGGCGTTTAGGGGTCAGGGTATAATTAAAAACAGTCTGAATCGTATGACTGCTACTGCGTTGCCCATTAATGATCGAAATATTACTGCTGGAACTCCGTAGCGGAGGCTGCGCCTGAACGATGAAGTCCGGCATCGTCGGCAATTTTGGGGGATTGACTTCCTTATCATATTTGACGATGATCTGATAGGTGAAACTCTGGTGTAGGGTTACCGATTGTGTCTCTACACCATATTGGATGTTCGGAGTTTCAGCAGCCGAAAGGGCAAGAGGCAGAAAGAAAAACGTGCCTATAATAACTAGAATAAATTTTTTTAACATGACGATAAATATAGATTGAAATGATTTTAGTTTTTGTATGTTCCGTAATGTATTGCAAGATAACAGAAGTGTCTGTTTTTCGCTGATTTTTGAATACTCTTACCAATTTTTATCTACAGGGCGCGGTGATGGCCCGCGTTGGGATTGTCTTTTGCGTTGATTTTTTCGTTCTTCATTGAGAATATTTTGTGGATCATCATTGAGTTGCAGTTGATCCTGTGGTTTTTGTTGCTGAGGCGATTCCGATTCCGGTTCCTGTTTTTGTTGCTGGGCCTGTTGTTTCTTTGCTGTTTCTTTCGAATCTTGTTTCGAGTCCTGTTTTTGCTGCTGAGCCTGTTTGGCCTGTTTTTCTTTTTGAGCTTCCTGCTGCTGTTTTTGCTGCTCCTGCTCCTGTTGTTTTTGTAGTTCGTCTTTCGCGTCTTTTAGGTTTTTAGCAGCTTCTTCTTGATGTTTTTCGGCATTTTCATAATCTTTTTTGTCGAGATCTTTTTGAGCTTGCTGTTGGTTTTTCTGAGCTTCTTCTAATTTCTTTTGGACATTGTCATCTGGAGTCTGTGCTTGTTGTTTCTGCTGTTCAGAAACTTCTTTTGTATCCTGATTTAATTTCTGCTGCTGGCTTTGCATTTGCTGCTGAGTCTGTTCCGAAGAGTCCTGCTTTTGCTGCGCTTGCTGACTTTGTTGGGCGGCTTGTTTTTGCTCTTTGGAAAGCTTATCCAGCTTTTTGATTTGTTCTTGCCGCTGTTTCTGCATTTGCTGCTGTTTCTGCATTTGCTTTTTCTGGTCATTTAAAAACTTTTTTAAAATCAACCGAACGGTGTCTACATTTTTTCGGGCGACTTCCAAATCCGGATTAAGGCGCAGAACATCCTCATATTCTCGAATACTCTTTTCACATGCCTCAATGGATTTTTTCAAATCGCTATCTTTTTGGCGTTGTCCTAGACGATAATAAGTATCCCCAAGAGCAAGACGGCATTTAGCTTCAAAAGGCGGATTTGGCTTTTTTAAATCTCTTGTCGAATCTAAGGCTTTTTCCAACGCTTTTTCCGCATCCGTAAATTTTTCTTGTCGATAAAGAGCAATGCCGCGATTATAGTGTAGATAAGGGGATTCTGGATTTGTAATGGAAGCCTCCTGATAGGCTTTTAGGGCCTCTGGATAGTTTTCCTGCAAAAACAATTTATTGCCCTGCTTGAGGCTGTCTTCCGAAGCGTGGGCTGCAAAAATGCCAAAACACAGGATCAATAGGACCGCTTTTAGAACTGTTTTCTTTCGGTCATAAATCAAAATGGAAAGGGCAAGGAAAATCATGCCGGTAAGTAAAAAAATCTGAAATTTTTCTTCATAGCGTTCAATTGTCTGGGATTCGATTTCGCGCTTTGCGGCATTGGCTATCAGGCTATGATAAATAGTGCCTAAATTTATGTTTCCCGTAGCTACCGGAAGATAACGACCGCCATTCGTTGCGTTGACCATGGAACGAAGGGTATCGGAATCAAGCCGAGATCGAACAATTTCACCGTGATATTGAACCATTTCACGATGGCCATTTTCATCTTTTACCATAATAGGGGTGCCAGTACTATCGTTGCCCAATCCAATAGCTATTAAACGAACACCCTTTGCGCCGATTTTTTTTGCGGCTTCCAGAGGAAAACTTTCGTGGTCTTCGCCATCTGTAATAAGAATGATGTCTTTGTATTGTCGCTGCTCATTGTCAAACATTTCATTATCTGCTTTGCGAAGGGCATCGCCGATAAGGGTGCCGCCACGTGAAACACTATCGGTATCTACATCGGATAACATCATGCGGAAAAAACCGTAATCTTGGGTAAGTGGGCAGCGAATTACAGCATTTCCAGCAAAGACAATAAGCCCGACGCGATCCCCTTCGAGAATATCAATACAGTCATCAATTGCAAGTTTTGCGCGTTCGAGTCGGCTGGGTTTAAGATCATCGGCAAGCATACTCCTTGAAACATCAAGAATAAAAATGATATCGCGTCCCTCGCGTTTGATATTTCGCGGCACGGGATTCCAAGCCGGTCTTGCCATGGCAAGAATAACAAAAAGGATGCCCAAAACAAAAAACATTGCTTTTAGAAAACGGCGTGTGGGACTGAGATTTGCGGTTAGTTTAGCAAGCATTGCGGTGCTTGCAAACATTTTTAGAGTCTGTTTCTTTTTCCAGGCCGCATAAACAAAGATCAGTATGATAATCGGCAAAAGCCAAAGAGCATAAAACATACTGATATTATACCAAGTTGCATTCATAAAATAGTAATTCTTTCGCTGAAGTTAAGGTTATTAAGGAATTCTTCTAAAAATCGTCGCATTAAGAAGAATATACAAAGTTAAAAGAATGAGGGCAACCGCTGCAAAATGCAGAAAAACTTCTTTGTAGTCAACAAAACGCATGGTTTCGACTTCGCTTTTTTCAAGTTCATCAATTTCTCGGTAAACAGAAATAAGGCTTTTGGAATCGGTTGCCATTCGGAATAAACCGCCGGTTTCTTTCGCTAGGTTTTTTAACGGCGTGGTTTCAATGTCCTGAGCGTTCCCGGCAACTTTATAATTTCCAAAGATGGTGCTGATCACATTGACGTTTTCACCGCCGCCTACAGCAATTGCATAGACTTTGATGCCCCACTTTTTGGCTAACTCTGTGGCTTCTTGAATATCGCGCTTGCCGCAATTATTAATACCATCGGTAAGAAGAATAATCACTTTACTCTGGATCTTATAAGCATCTGGATTTTTTTGGGTCTGTTTTGCTAATGTTTTCTCTGCTGTCTGAAGACGCGCGGCTGCTAAAGCGAGTGCATCGCCAATCGCAGTGCCGTCTTCACTGCGTAACTTGACAATTTTAACCGAGTCTAAAAAAGGCTTGAGAATGCCGTGTTCTAATGTCAGCGGACAAATTGTGTCTGCGTATCGAGCAAAAGAAACCATGCCGATTAAATCATTTGGACGGCCTTTGAGGCCAATCTGTTTGGAACCATAAATAAAACTTGTGAAAACTCTTTTAACGGCATCCAAACGATTCATGCGCTGGCTTTGATATTCCATTTCCTGGGACATGGAACCGGAACGATCAAGAACCATCTCAATCGCGATACCCTTGCTGGCATCCCGTACGCGCTCACGCCCCGTTTGCGGGCGAGCAAGTGCAATGCAAAGAAAAGCCCATGCCAAAAACAGACATAATGACGGAATCCAAAGGAGGCGCTGTCGGAGCGATTTTTGAACTTTCTTTGCATTATGCAGGGATGAAAATCCGAGAGCAACGCGGGTATGTTTACGCCAGATTTTCCAAAGAAATAAGAAAAGGGGCAGCAGGATTGTCAGCAATGCCCATGGAGTTTCAAAATGTATGATCATGATACAACAACCTCTTGTGTTTCAGCGATGAAATTTTTACAAGCATCGAACGTTTTTTGAATTTCCGAATCATCGGGTTGGTGTTCGGCAAATTTTACTAAGTCGCAGTGTTCCAAAAAATGTGCGAGGAGTTTTTTTTGTTGTTTTATAAATGTTTGTGCTGTTGTGAGTTTTTGTAAAAATTCTTGTGTCGTGTATTCTGGTGCTTTGATTTCAAAGCGGTTTTCAATATATGTTCGAAGGATATCTGAAATACGACTGTAGAATTCTTTTGTGCGGTTTTGTTCAATCAGGTCTTCGTCCAAAAGTTTTTTTAGGGCAGCCAATGCAATAATATGCGCGGGGATTTTGGGTGGTGGGGACTGTTTTTTACGGCGATAATAGTGTATAAGCAGAATGATAATGACGATTAAAAGAAGGGTGCCTAGCGTTTCAAAGATCCAGTATAACTTTCGTTTTGCGAAGGGGTTTAATGATTCTTCCGGAAGTAGGGCTGTTTTATCATCGATATCAAGTTTTGTCCAAAAATCTTTTGGTGGAAGTGAGACTTCAATATTAAAGGGTTCTGTTTCAAGTTCATATTTTTTAGAAGGCGAGGCTTTTTCCTGAAATATTGCTTTGATGGGTGGAATTTTGTGAATATCGCTTAACAGGGGGTCTAAAAGATAGGTCCGTTTGTAAAGAATCTTTTTCTCCGATGTAAGAAGCGGTTCTTGGGTATGATAATCGAGTACGCCAAAGGCTTCCAGTCCTTCTCCAAATGGCGGAAATTGAAAAGAATATTTTTCGGGTGCTTCCGCCTCTATAATCATGGTAAGTTTATCTCGCAAGTCAATTTTGTCTTTGTTGACTTTAATACGAAATGTCATCGGCCCGCGAACAATTTCAGCTTTTGTGATATCGCTGGGAATCGCAGCATTTTTTTCGTTAACCTGCTTTGACTTTTTACAGCCCGCTATAAAAACAAGGGCCGAAACAAATAGCGTTAAGATGGTGAATCGGACGTTTTTCATAATTCTACAGTATCTGTTGCTTTTTGGGATTTTTTAGGTTCGGACTGGTTCTTTTTCTGTGGAATCGATTTTTCTTTTGTGGTTGGTTTAGGCTGTATTTGTGGCGTGGCCGGTTGGGGCGTTTTGGCGGATGATGGCTGTTGCTCTTTGGGTTTCGGCAAAACGGAAGTATGAAAGACCACGTCGTATTTATCAATTAGAGACTTGAAGTATTTTTGTTGGGCGTCTTGTCTTTTTTGTGCAGATAATTTTGATGTGATTTGTTGTTGGACCTCATTGAACGGCTGCTGTTTTTCATCTTTTTTGAATTCCGCCTTATGATTATTGTAGTATAGTTGTGCTTCTGCCTCGGAAGACTCGGGGGTTCCGACGGCTTTTTCCATAACCATACTAGTTAAGAATTGTTTCTCAATACTTTGACATTTGCGTTGAAATTCTTTGCTGTCGGCAAGTTTTTGCTCGCGTGCTTCGCGCATCAGTAATTCTTGAAAAATAAATTGCTGAAAATAATTCAGGAAATTTTCGCCTTTGCTGAACATTTTCATTAATTGTTTTTTACGTTGGATGGCTTCTGCGGGTGGAAGATTACTCATGGATTCATCTAACTCATTTTCAATGGATGCCTCCCAGTCTTTCTTGGTGATTTTCCATGGACCAATTTCAGCTAGGACTTTTCCCGAAGAATTGTTATGATCGGTTTGGATATCGGTTCGATTTTGCACATCTCGCCGTATTGCCGCAAAATGCCCGAGTTGCTCCAGGCATTCTTGGGTCCGCCGCGCAATTTCATTTTCAATGGAATCCACTTTTTGGATCGCTTGGGATTTTGCATAATAGGCAATAGCATCCTGATATAAACGCCCTTTTTGAGAAATCATACCAACCCGATACCATAATTTGGCTTCTTTTTCAGGGAGGGGGTCCGTACGCTGGATGTATTCTTTCCAATAATCAGCGGCCTGTTTGGGTAAATCGAGGTCTTCCATCTGCTGCGCTAATGTCAAAAGTTGCTCCTGAGACAAAGAACCCGATGTACTGGAAGAGTTTGGCAAACGATTCGGGCGGACAAAATAAAAGACCGCGGCAAATCCAATAATTTGCAATAGCAGTATCATTTTTAACAATGTTTGTTTTGGGGGTTTCTGTTTTGGAAGAACATCATTTATATTAAGATTTAAATCGGACATTATTATTTTCCCTTCTATTAAAATAAGAATCGATAATCGAAGTAGCAGCGCTACGAAAATTTATAGATGCATGGTGTTGCTTTTTAAACGCTCATGCCGTCGAAAAAAAGCAGTGAGGGACTTCTGATAATCAATGTTGGTCTGCAGTACAAGCTGATCAATTCCCATCGAATGCAGAGAATTCTTAAGAGAATCCTGCTGTTCAAAAGCGGCTAAACTGTAGTTGCGCCGAACAGTCGTGCTCCCAGTGTCTACGAGAATACACTCACCAGTCTCAGCATCTTCCAATTCTAATAATCCGACATCTGGAAAACTGAGCTCGCGCGGATCGGTAACCGTTGCCGCAATTAAATCATGGCGCCTGCCAGCTAAACGAAGCGACTTCTCATATCCCTCGCCTAGAAAATCTGAAATCAAAAAAACGACCGCACGCTTGCGCTGAACCTTGCTGAGAAAATCAAGCGCAGCACCAATGTTGGTCTTGCGTCCCTGCGGTGTGAACCCTAAAACTTCTCGAATAATACGCATTGAATGCGTAAGACCTTTGGCCGGCGGAATATATTTTTCAATCTGATCTGTAAATAAAATAAGCCCGACTTTGTCATTGCTCTTTACGGCTGAAAAAGACATGAGCGCACAAAGCTCGGCGGCAAGATCATTCTTCGGCTGATCCCCAGAACCGAAACGCCCTGATGCGGATAAATCAACCATTAGCATTATCGTTAGTTCGCGCTCTTCATGAAAACGCTTTACATACGGATGCCCCTGCCGCGCGGTTACATTCCAGTCAATGGAACTGACTTCATCTCCAGGCTGGTATTCTCGAACTTCATCAAATTCCATCCCGGCACCACGAAAGGCACTCTTGTATTCCCCCGCTAAAACATCATTGACAGACTTGTTCGTGCGTATTTGAATGTGACGAATTTTTTTTGCTAACTCTTTTGGTATCATAAGACAGACTTCTATAAAAAGTGTTAATAGTAAAAATAGACTTCAGGGTACTTTTTATGGAACTTTAACGGTGTTCAGCAAGGTCTGAACAATGTCTTCGGAGGTCTTTTCTTCGGCTTCTGCTTCATACGTAAGAATGACACGATGACGCAATACATCCATTGCAACCGATTTTACATCCTGTGGCGTAACATAGCCACGGCCTTCCAGAAGGGCCTGACCTTTGGCGGCCATCGTTAAATATATGGTTGCACGCGGTGACGCACCATATTGAATAAAATCTTTTATTTCACCTAATTCGTATTGTTCTGGATGGCGCGTTGCATCAACAAGCGACACAATATATTCTTCAATCTTTTGATCCATAAATATTTCATCGGCTAGTTCGCGCAGTCGTTTGATATCCTCGGGTAAAACAATCGGACTAACGGAATATTTTGGAGATGAATTTCCCATTTTACGAAGAATTTTAAGCTCTTCTTCTTTGCTGGGGTAAGTCACTTTCAGTTTGAACATAAAACGATCGACCTGAGCTTCTGGTAAAGGGTAGGTGCCTTCCTGTTCAACTGGATTTTGTGTTGCCAGAACTAAAAACGGATCCTGCAATTTGAATGTCTGATCCCCAATCGTGATTTGACGTTCCTGCATCGCTTCCAAAAGTGCACTCTGAACTTTTGCGGGCGCACGGTTAATTTCATCGGCTAAAATAATATTAGCAAAAATAGGGCCTTTTTTTGTGGTGAAATCTCCCGTTTTCGGGTTATAAACGAGTGTACCCACAACATCGGCTGGTAGTAAATCAGGCGTAAATTGTATTCGATGGAAGCTTGCCTGAATGGCATTGGCTAAAGTGGTAACAGTCAGCGTTTTAGCAAGTCCAGGCACGCCTTCAATTAACACGTGGCTGTTGCATAAAAGCGCTAGTAGCAAACGGTTAATGAGCGCTTCCTGGCCAATAATTACATGCCCTATTTCCTGGCGTATGCATTCAATTGCCTGTGCTTCCTGCTGTACGCGGTTATTAATTTGCTTTACATCGACAACCGATTTTTCCCAATTATCATTGGACGTCATTACGGATCTCCTCTTTTGTTTCGATAGGATACTAAAAAATAAATGAATTGTTTTTTTTGACAGAAAAGGAATGAAGGAGTTCCAGAAAATACATTTTTTTTCGTTTTTTTGGGTATTTTTTTTAGGTGGGTGGAATGGGAAAAGATGTTTCAAGTTTTTAAAAGCAACAGTATCCTCCTTTTAAAAAAATACATCAATAAAAGGAGATCGTACTTGTATGAAAAGGATTATCAAAGAACAGTGGCTTTTTCTAAAAAAAAAGCACCATCTCAATAAAATGAGATAGCGCTTTTTTTAAGATAGAAGAGAATTATTTTTCTGCTTCTGCTGGAGCATATTTTTTAATGGTTTTGCTGGGTTCTTTTAATAATTCACGGATTTTATCCGGTTGCATTGCATCGACTTCTTCTTGAGGAACACCCAAGCCAACTAAACGACGATGCTGCACTAAACAATGACGACGCTTTGCGGCACCATCTTTTTTGGGACGGACATCATTTTTGTTACGGAATGTACTAGTTGCCATTTTATTACTCCAGTTTTAACGATTTTAACGATATTTTTATAAACTATAGGTCGATTTAATATGCAAAATGTGAAATACTAAATATATTTCATAAATCGCAGTTTTCAACTTTTAAATAGGATATTCATGAGAAACGATCTAAAAACAATAGAAATACTTGCACCCGCAGGCAGTCCAGATGCACTTCGTGCCGCAATGGAAGCAGGTGCAAATGCAGTTTACTTTGGCTTGAAAAAATTAAATGCCAGACAGGGCGCTACAAATTTTGACCCCGATCATTTGGGGGAGACCGTGAAATTTATTCATTCTTGTCATGCGAAAGCTTATTTGACTCTTAATATTGATCTTAATCAGCGGGAGCTCGGCTTGGCTGCACGAACCCTGCAATTAGCTCAAAAAGCCGAAGTGGATGCGGTCCTTATCAAAGATTCTGCTTTGCTTGCGATGATGCCCTTTTTCCCTAAGTTAAACTTTCATTTTAGTACCCAGGCTGGCATTAGCTCTTCTGCAGGTGCTCAGGCTGCAAAAGAGCTTGGGTTGTCGCGTGTTGTGCTGGCACGCGAACTCTCAAAGGAAGAAATACAGGCGGCAAATTCAATCAAGGATATGGAAATTGAATTATTTGTACAGGGCGCTATGTGTTTCAGTTGTTCGGGGCGTTGTTTGATGTCTAGTTGGATTGGCGGACGAAGCGGAAATCGCGGTGCTTGTGCAAGTCCCTGTCGTTTTGTTTGGAAGAACAAGGCACTGCCGGACGATTCTCGTCCGTTTTCGATGCATGATCTTTGTTCTATACAGCAGGTGTCTGAATTTAAAGAAATGGCTATTGCGTCCCTTAAAATTGAGGGCCGATTAAAATCTCCTGCGTGGGTTCATCAGGCGGTATCGCTTTATCGGTCTGCAATCGATAAAACGGATCCAATACCTGTGTTGTATAAGAAGGCTCAAACACTTGGGTTTTATACCGGTCGTCAGGTAACGGATGCGTATTATCAGGGTATTCATACTGGTTTAACAGGGGAGTCGGCTCGTTTAGCTAATTCGGAGTTGAGCGTATCGGAATTAAAAAAGCCGGATGTTCCCTCAAAAAAGTCAATCGTAACTGCGCATTTTATTTTTGATGACAAGGGTGGATTGGTGATAACTTGGCAATGGCAGGAGGAGAAAGCAAGCGTACGAATTCCGCCCCAAAAAATTTCGCATGTAAAACGGGCAATATCTCTGGGGGATATTTTTGCTAAATTATCGTTGCCGGACAACTCTCTGCCGGTGAATATTGAATTACCCAACGAATTTCAGAAAAAACTCTTTCCCAAGCGAATCGCATCGGTGATTGAGTCTAGCTTGGCGGATTTTATTCATTTGATGCAAAAAGACAAAGACGGAATGGTGCGAATATCAATTCCGGACAAGATCCGGCAATTGGTGACTCCACCAAAAGTTACTGCAAATACAAAGAATGCTAAAACGATCGGGAACCCTGTGGAATATTTGCGTCTCGAACTGTCGGAAACAAAATTATTATCGAGCATACCAGAGTCTTATCGCGTTATCTTTGCATGGTATCCGCTCAATAAAAAAGAAAATCAGCAGCAGCAAAAATGGCTGGCTGACAATAGGCAAAAAATTTATGCTGTGGCTTTGCCCGCGGTTTTGTACGAAGAAGATCTTCCGGCGGTAGAATCTATTTTGGAGTTTGCCGAGAAATCTTCTTTCATTATTGAAGTTAATTCTTGGGATGCATGGTATTTGGTAAAGAAGAAGAACCTTTCTTTTATGGCGGGCCCTGGATTGGCTGTACTTAATTCTTTAGCAGCGGATATGTTGTATAAAGTGGGCTGTAAGAGCGTGGCGGTTTCTCCTGAAATTGATCAGGCGCAACTGGAAGCTCTTTGCGAATATGGGACTGTTCCGCTGATGCTCACTGTTTTTTCTCGGCCGATGCTGTTTCAAACCAGGGTACAAGATTCGGTGCCATGTCCTTCAACGGTTGAAGATGGACGCAACATTCGTATGATTTCGCAGCAAGTCGGCACGCTTGTTGTTTTTCGACCGATCATTCCTATGGATTGGCGCGATATTCGCAATAAAAAGATACAAGTCCATGGAATGATCCTTGATTTATGCGGTGCTCAAAATCCGGAAGATGATCTAAAGACAAAAAACAAGACACCATTTCGATTCAATTATGATCGCCAACTAAGATAATTTCAGTGTCTGTACGATTGAACAATCAACGCTTTTTGCTTTTTCTTTGTTTTATTTTTTGTTCTTGTACTCCCTAAAAAAATAATTGTATTTTCCCGTTTCGATCTTTACAGATTTTGTTGGTGTATTAAAGTAAGAGGGATGATCATTGCTTCTTTTTTCCCAGCATTCTAAAAAAGCTGTTTCTTTATGTCCTCTTTATTATCATCAAAATCTAAAATGCCCATTTTTCGTTCTCAGGATGTGAGCCGGAATCCGGGCGTTTATGTTTTTCGTAATAATGCCGGTGTTGTTATCTATGTTGGAAAAGCTCGCAATTTGCGGAATCGCATGCGGTCTTATTTTATGCCGTCTACAGCTACGAAAAGTGATCCACGTCGACGCGCTCTGATTCACAGTATTGCGTCTTATGAAACATTTGAAGTATCCAGCGAATCGGAAGCGCTGCTGTTGGAGTCCCAATTTATTAAACAGTACAATCCGCGATATAATGTTGTGTTGCGGGATGATAAACGCTACTTAAACGTCTATGTTGATTTATCGGTAACCTATCCCCGCTTTGAATTCGGCCGGATCAAAAAGGATGACGGACGCGTTTATTTCGGGCCGTTTCCGCATGCTGCAGATTTACGCGCGGCAATTCGGATGCTGGAAATTCGTTATGGAATTCGTAATTGTGTTTGTGCGGAGCCGGATCAAGAAACGCGTCTTCATTGTATGGAACATGTTATTCATGATTGCGCTCAGCCATGCGTCGGCAAAATTTCACCCGAAAATTATATGGAACGAATGGAAAAAGCCATGTCGGTATTGCGCGGTGAAAATGAGGGCTTGGAGCTGCTGAAAGAACTACACGAAAAAATGCATGAGAAAGCATTGGCACTGTTATTTGAGGAGGCAGCCGCATTACGGGATATTATAGAATCGCTCAAAACGGTGATCGAACCGACGCGCCGTTTTATAAATCAGACTATTGTGCGGCGTCAGGCTGTTATCAATGAAGAAGGCATGAAGAGCCTGCAAAAATCATTGCATCTTGATTCTTTGCCAAGTCATATGGAATGTTTTGATATGTCTAATATTTCTGGAACATTGGCCGTTGGCAGCATGGTTTGTTTTCGAAACGGTAAACCGGCAACGAATGAATACCGGCGTTATCGGATTCGTAATGAGAAAGCCGCCGATGATACCGCCTTTATGTACGAAGTGATCCTGCGGCGCTATTCACGCGTATTGCGTGAAAAACAGGCGTTCCCTAGTCTTATTATAGTGGATGGCGGATTAGGACAAGTTCATGCAGCAATGGCGGTTTTAGAAAAACTTGGGAAAAGCGAAGTGCCTCTGATCGGGATTGCCAAAGAAGACGAGTTACTGGTCCTTCCGGGACGCGCCGATTTTTTAAAATTACCACGAACCGATCCGGGGTTGAAAATGGTGCAGGCTATCCGTGATGAATCGCATCGTTTTGCAAATGGTTATCATCGGGAACTGCGCAATAAACGCATTAGCGATTCTATGATTTCAGAAATCCCGGGCATCGGCGCTAAAAAATGCATCGCGCTGCTAAAAACATTTGGGTCTGCTAAAAATATAGCCGGAAAAACAGCAACAGAACTCGCAAATGGCTTGAATGGTCTGGGCAAAATTACGGCAGAAAAAATTCTTGATTATTTGAAAAAACATGGCTTATAAAAAAAACGGCATATCAAGGAAGTTGATGAATGAAAAGAACGATTGACAAACAATATGATGTTGTGGTTGTTGGCGGGGGCGTAGCCGGCGCAGTTGCAGCAATCCAGGCAGGAAGAGCAGGGGCTAATACGCTTTTGATCGAAAAGAATGCCGGCTGTGGCGGAACAACAACTTCTAGCGGCGTTTCTTTTCCGGGGCTATTTCATTATCGCGGGCATCAAATTATTCGTGGAATAGGTTGGGAATGGGTTGAAGACTGCGTTGAATTAATGGGCACAAAACTTCCAGATTTTTCAAAACAGCTGGTGGATCCGACGCATTGGCATTTTCAAATTCAGTTAAATCCGGCTCTTTTTATGGCAATCTGTGATGAAAAATTAGTTTCTGCAAATGTGGATACGTGTTATCATACGATGCTGGGCGCAGCGTGTAATCAGGAAAATCGCTGGAATTTAACGATCTGTGGCCGAGAAGGGCTTCGTGCTGTTTCAGCGAGTGTTCTAATTGATGCTACTGGCGATGCAACAGCTTCTGAGATGGCTGGTGCCGTTGTTTCTCGTTCTAAAGTTTTACAACCCGGAACGATGGTTTATCATTTAAGAGGCTATTCGTGGGAAGATATAGATCCGAAACAGCTTTCTGCCGCGATTGAATCAGCGGTAACAAAAGGGGAACTGTATTATGATGATATTGGCTGGAATCATACGGGGATATCGTTTAATATGTGGCAAAATTACGGCGGTAACAGTAATCATATTTTGGTCCGTAATCCACAGACATCAGCTGGCCGCAGTGATCTGGAACAACGGGCGCGTTTTGCCATGCTGCGTTTTCTGCGTTTCAGCCATAAACAGCCTGGATTAGAAAATCTTGAAATAGATTCGATTTCCAGCGAGTGCGGAGTGCGTGAAAGCGGTGTGGTAGAAGGAGACATAACGATAACGGCAGAGGATTATACCCAGTGTAGAATATGGCCGGATTCGATGGCTTTTTCTTACTATCCAGTCGATCTGCATTCTTTTTCAACAAAAGGGGTTCAGCCAAAACCATTTACCCAAAGTCATGCACCAACAATACCGCTCGGGGCTTTGTTACCGAAAAACACTAAAAATCTGATCGTAGCCGGGCGTATTATTTCAAGTGATCGTTTGGCAAATTCTGGCTTGCGGGTGCAGGCTAGTTGTATGGCAATGGGGCAAGTTGCTGGAATGGCAGCAGCCATGGCGGTAAAGAAAAATTGCGGGATTCGTGAGTTGGAGTCCTCCGAGATTCGCACAAATTTAAAGAAATTTGATGCGATTTGTCCAAAGATATAAATAGTTGATTTAGGTTAAAAGAGGTCAATGAAATACTTATTAGCATTAGATTCATATAAAAACTGCATGGACAGTTTATCGGTAGCTCAAGCAGTTGCTCGCGGGATTCAGCAAAAGGATGCGAATGCGATTGTTGATATTTTACCCGTTGCCGATGGCGGTGAGGGCAGTGTGCATGCGGTTTGCTATCAAAATTCACAGGCTCAGCTTTGCCAAGAGAGCGTTTCCGGGCCGATGGGAAAGACACATTTTGCCGAATATGCATGGTTTGAGAAAACCCAAATGGCATGGATTGAATTGGCCAATATTTGTGGAATTGAATTATTGCCGGGGAAGCATTTAGATGTGATGCGTGCTTCTAGTTTTGGGGTGGGCGAGATGTTGTTGAAGCTCTATCATCGCGGTATCTATCATTTTGGTATTGGTATTGGTGGCTCTGCCAGCTGTGATGGCGGGGTTGGATTGTTACAGGCTTTGGGAGCGCAATTTTACAATAAAGAGCATCAGCTGATTGCCGTGCCAGCTGGTGGCGGAGATCTAAAAAAAATCGAATTTTGTGATTTAACAAATCTTCAGGAATTTATTCAAAAAACAAACATAACCATTTTTAGTGATGTGACTAACCCGCTTTTGGGATTGGATGGTACTGCAGCCGTTTTTGCTCCGCAAAAGGGCGCAGATGCAAAAAAAATTGTTGAATTGGAAGATGGGTTAAGTCATTATTACAACATTTTGAAATTTCATAAAAAATCATTAGAATGCACTATTGGCGGTGATGGTGCTGCCGGCGGCGTGGGTTTTGCATTGCGGGGTATTCTAAATGGCAAAATTGTTTCGGGGGCCAGCGAAATTCTATCTCTTGCACAATTTCAGCAGCGGTTATTATCGGCAGATTGTGTTATTACTGGCGAGGGGCGCTCTGATAGCCAAACACTGCACGGAAAATTACCCGTTGTGATTGCCGAAAAAGCTAGAGAGCAGAATAAGATTGTTATTCTGCTCTCTGGAGCTGTGCTTGATATGGACCAGCTTTTACCGAAGTTTGATGCGGTTTTTAGTATCGCTTCTGGCCCCGGATCCCTCGAAGATGCCCTCGCAAATACCGCTGAAAATCTGTATGCCTATGGACTAAATATCGCTTCCTTATTGACATCCTCTAAACTACCAATAGAGAAAAAATAATTTTTAGAAAACAAAATCAGCATTTTTCTTGAAAGAGCCTAATTATTAAATCGGACTAAATTCTGTTGAATTTTAAATAGTCTGGTATTGTTTTTTTGATAGAAGGCCTGTTTGTCGGAGC
>JBAYAV010000001.1:0-56139 GCA_041669565.1 Lentisphaeria bacterium | reverse complement strand
TTCCCATCCCAGGCGAGAATCTCGTTCCACACAGGGAATGGCACGCTTCGCATTGTCGATTTCGCCTTGGGCTACAATTCTTATTTTAGTAATGATATCCTGACATTCTTGAGGTGTGGAAGCGTTGAGTAACGTAATATTTAACAAATACCAGTGCTTCATATTTAGCGTGGTTTGTATATTCGTTAAAATATACTGCCCGCGATTAATCTCAGATTCAAGATTTTCTTTTTTGCGGCTTTCTATTTGGGGGAGAGCTTCTGCCATAATTGCGAGGCCTTCTTGCCAAAGATCTTTCATTTTTTCTAAGGAACGAATTTCGAACCGAATACGAATAGACCCTGGTACTTGGGCATTGTTTTCATATGGCTGGTACATTGTTTTAATAATACGGTTACCAAAATGAGCGTCCTTTTGTGTTGGAAACGTTATTTCTTTTGCAGACATTGTACGAGTAATATTCGGATGAAAAATAAAGGGATAGGAAGGCCCCACACGGAAAGGACCATACTGGTCTTCATTTGTTGCGGTGTAATGCTGAATGGCTTTGCTCCATTTATCCCATGCCGCCAAGACGTTGGCGGCACCATGCCCAAAATCGCGTCTAGCTAGTTTGGGCAAAAGCGTTTCCGGTTCTATTTGGGGGCTCCAGAAAAAGGCGCGCCCAAGGTCGGTTATAACCGATGGTTCCCAGCCGTAATGGTGGTTGTCATAGAGACCGGATAGTCCCCAAGTTTTTCGGGCATTGTCCAAATGCTTGAATTTTCGTATCCATTGTTGAGGAACAGGGACATGGGCGATAGTTCCAAAATCCCATGTAGCTCCGGCCGTATTGGCGGTAGCGAGAAGTTTTATGCCAAGCTCGCTGGCCATTTTACATTCGCTGGTAAAATAGAATCCCGGCTCTGCGGTTGAAATCGTGTAATCCATAATGCAGCATGTCTGATTTTCGCGCATTATTTTTTTGAATATTTCGAAAGTGACTTGCAGAATAATATCTTTTGGAAATTTTTGTAGAAATTCTTTTCGGAGGTTCTTTTCGGTCCATCCCCAGTTATAAGTGTTGAAAATGATGAGTGCGTCTGGTTTTGCTTTTCGGATGGCCTTTGAAACGCATGTCAGCCATGCCGGATAATCGCGGCAGGGAAACCAGCCTGGTCTTGGCTTGACTGATGGAATGCTGTCTGTGAAGCCGTCACCCTGACAAACGCGGGGATCCTTGCTTGGAAAATCGGCGGATTCTCCAACCAGCATAATGCCTTTGGCGTCGGGGTAATATTCAAATAATTTGGTGTAAATTTGATCAAAAAATGCTTGGGCATTCTCGTCATTCGGGTGTTTATATGCGGAAAAATAGCTGTAGAGCATGACATCAATACCGTAAATAGCGGCTCGATGAATCAGGTTGTTGATATCCAGTACAGCCGTATTGGTGTGGTCAATAGCCGTTATAAAAACAACCGCAGTATCAAAGCCGGCATGCGCCATTGCATTTAAATGACTGTCGGGAAAAAGGTCTATTCCCCAGCCGGAATGAACCATTCGCGGAGTAAATAATTTTTTATGAATTTCGGATTGTGGCGTTAAATAGGGCGCTTCGCGTAAATTCAGTAAATCTTCCAAATGAATCGATGCGTTGAAAATGCCTTTTGCTTCGTTACCTGTAAGAAAAATTTGTTTTTCGGTTACCGTAAAGCGATAACCGCCTTCGGATTGAACCGCAGCGGCATCTTGGCCCATGCAGATATCCGCTTTTAAATCATTGCAGACAATTCTAGCACTGATTCCCATGGATTTTAACAGGTAGTCCTGTAAGTCCTCTGCTGCATGGGTGATGGTTTGATTTGTTAAATTGGGAATTGAAATTGTAATATGATCGCATAATTCAAATTCGTTCGGCAGTTTAACAGCGGATGTATTACGCCGATTCAAAAAGTGAATATTGTCTAAACGGCTGCGAAAATCATATTTTTTTTCAGCTTTCATGAAGCTATTTCCCATAATGAAACTAAAATAATTAGAATTCAGTAAGAAGGATCAACGGAATAAAAAAGCGGGCGCTTTTTTTTTTGTTCCCTTAAAAAAGTGCCCGCTTTTTTTATTAAATCTCGTGAACAAAAAGACCATCTCGGAGTTTTGGCTCGAACCATGTTGATTTTGGCGGCATAATCGCATTCTTATCCGCGATGTCCATCAGCTGTTCTACAGTGGTTGGAACCATTGAAAAAGCAACGCTGCACTCCCCAGAGAGAACACGCTTCTCAAGTTCAATGGTGCCGCGTATCCCACCAACAAAGTCAATGTTCTTATCGGTGCGGGGATCATCAATACCTAGAATCGGCTGCAAAATCTGATTTTGAAGCATGCTTACATCAAGTTGCTCAATGGCATTGGCGTTGGCATTTGTGCGCAATTGGAGCTTCCACCACTTTTTGTCAAAAAACATACTGACCGTTCCCGGAGTATCTGGAATAGGGGGGGCTTCTGGTGTTAGCGTGCAGGCTTGCCGAACTTTGCTTAAAAACGCTTCTGCGGTAAGACCATTGAGGTTAAAAAGGACTCTGTTATAGGCGAGAATGTGAAGCTGACCAGCTGGAAAAATAACCGATAAAAAGGTGTCGGCTTCGCCGACATTATTCTTCTGAGCAAGATAGGCCTGAGTACGGCTTGCACTTGCAGCACGGTGATGCCCATCGGCAATGTATAGCAACGGGACATCCTCAAAGGCCTTTTTTAATTCGGCCGTCTTTTCTGCTGGGACGCGCCAACCGGTGTGCTGGATGCCGTCTTCTGCGGTAAAATCAAAAGCGGGGGCCGTCTTCATGGTGTCGGCGACAATACTATTAATGGCATTGGAATCGCGATAGGTGAGAAAAACAGCGCCGGTTTGAGCTCGGAGCGTGCTGATATGACGGGTGCGGTCATCTTCTTTTTCTTTGCGGGTGCGTTCATGTTTGCGAATAATATTGTTGTTATAGTCCTCGACTGATGCTGCAGCAACAATACCGGTTTGGCGCTTTCCATTCATAACGAGGGAATAGACATAATATCCGGGGGTTGTATCTTTGTGAAGAACAGATTGGCTTAGTTTGAGCCAATTTTCGCGTGCTTTATTATAGACTTCTGGTGCGTATGCGTCTGTTGAATCAGGAAGATCGATTTCAGAGCGGGTTATATGTAAGAAGCTGTCGGGGTTCTTTTTTGCCATTGCGGCGGCTTCTTTGCGGTTCATTACATCATAGGGCAGGGTTGCAACGATTGGAGCAGTTGCTCCTTCAGAAATATAAGCTGCAAACGGGGCTACATTAGCCATTTTTTTTATCCTTGTTTTGGGGTTATTTTATTTTATGGATGTCAAGACTCCGTTTTTATTGAGTCTTAAGATATTGATTAAGAGCAGCAAAAGCCCTTGGATATAGGGTACAATTCAGATTATTCAGATTTTCCTGCAAGATTGTAAAATCTTTTATATTTTCAGCATAGCATTTGGCAGGCGGGGTAAATTCTGGCGTGATAATGGTTGTTATTTTTTGGGGGGTGTTAAGATTGTTGCAGGCGGCTGCACAAACGCCCCAGAGTTCTGTGCCGGCTTCCAGTTTATCGGCATGAATTGTCTCGGATGCTTCCTGGGCTAAAAAGAGCGGATAAGTACTAAGGTGGTAGAGAATTTTCATTGCCAGCATTTTGAGGCTGTCTTTGCGCGCCAAATCCAGTAATTCGCCGGTGCTCCAAACGCGGTCATTTTCTAGGCTGACAGGCGCTGATGGCGTAAGCTGCATGCCGGTTTTATTATAGCCATGGAGGACCTTTTTTAAGTGGCAGTCATTGATGGGATGGGATTGTTCAACGAGAAATTTTTTGCTGTAGAATTCATTGATTTCAATGACGTTGTTAACGCCTGGGCCTTTCACGTTGAAGAAAATTCGCAGGTGTGCAAGGCGTTCAATTTCATTCATGCGAATAATTTGTTCAAATACCTTTTGCTCATAAATTGTGGGAAATTTTTGATTTGCAGCGCTGTCTTTTTTTGCGTTTTCGAGATAAAAAGGGTTGTCGCTTTTGGTTATTTCGTCATATTTTAAAGCGGTTCGGATATTTTGTCGTTCGATGGTTTCGCTGCCGTCATAACTGGCGATTACGCCCCCGAAGATGATGTAGTCTTGGTCTCTTGCTTGGGAGAAGTCGTTGATCACCATGATTTGCACTGGCAGGTCTGCGGCGACGATTATTTTTTGCATTATATGATCGAGATCGCGTGTATAGCTCATGCCGAGTCCGGGAGTGGGGGAAGATAGATCATGAAGGATGAGTTTATGGCTGAGGTTTTCTTTTTGAAGGAAGAGCAGTGATTTTTGTTGGAGGGCCAATATTCTTGTTGTAAATTCGGAAATGCTATGTGTTGTGATAGTTTTTTCTGTAACGGGTTCGAACATTTTTTGGAGCATCTTTGTGATAAGTAGTGCGATGCCGTGTTTGTTTGTGATATTGCTGTGTTTTTCGCCGATGGTCAGGTAATAGTTTGCTGCTTGGGGGAGTATTTTGAGATATTCGGAAAAGAGATTTTCTTTTACGTTGCTAAGAATGCTTTGCGGGGTATCTTTTTGAGGAAAAGTTCGAGCATAAATCAGATAGTTTTTTTGTTCTTGAATTTTTATTTCGTCGTTTATTTTTTGAAATTGCAGGTAAGTATCCCAGAAGTGATTGAGGTCGGCGTTTTGCTTCAGCGTGTGTTGCCATAATTTCATGCGCAGTGTGGCGATTTGTTGAATAAGATTGGATCGACGTTCTGCGGTGTTTTTCAAAACGGATTGAAAGCGGTTGTCTTCAAGCCATATTTTTAGCATCCCCGAGAAAGAAAATTCTGTGGAATTAAGAAAAATTTCACGGCTTTCATCGGGCGTGGCATCGAGGGGGAGGCGTGTTAATTCTGCGGAAAGAAGGTGCTCTTTTTGAGTCAGAATCTGTTGAATAAATTGCCCTGGTAAATTTTGGATGGTGTCTTCAAATTTTGCCAGTGTGGTTGTGTCACCGATAAGAGACAGACTCTGATCCCCGATATTTTCTTTTTGAAATTCCTGTAATAAATCGAGGGCTTTTACGCCATTTCCGCTTTTTCGCAGTGCTTCTGCTTCTGAAAGAGTGTCTTGGGTGCGTTTTTGCAAAATCAGCGCATCTTGAATTTTGTCTAACTCGTGAAGCTTTTCTTGCAAAATCAGCGCATCATTTTTTAGGCTGTTATTGTGTTTCTTTGCCCAAACAGCAAATGCTTCGGCATTTTTAGAATCTAGTGTTTGGAGTTTCTGCCGGCATTCTTTAATAGGAATTATGATTTCATTGGCGCGGAGTAATTGATTCCGGAGTTTTTTTAGAATATTCTGTGAGTCTTTTGATAATGTGTTGTCGGTAAAATAAGTCGGCGAAAAGCGAAAGGACCCCGTCGTGTCCATGGTAATCAAATTTGGAAATTGTTGAGAGAGCTTTCCTGAGTTTTGGAGTCTTAGTTTTTGCAGGACCTGTTGTTGTTCTGAATCTAACAAAGAGTTTTTTATCTTATAATTTTCAGAAATAAAGGGTGCTGTTTTATACCACTCCAGCATAGAATAGCGTGCTTCGAGGGATAAATCCATCATATTGTTAATAATTTGCCCATTCTTGTCTGTTGCAAAGAATGGGGGAAGGTTCTGTTTAAGACAGGACGAAAGCATTAGAATTAGGACTGTACAAAATGCGATGCTGAAATATGTTTTGAAAGGATTTTTCACGTCAAAATTCTCTGGGATAGCGGAATTGGTAAAGAAGAAACAAAAACGAGGTGCTGTTAAAAAGGAGAAGCGCCTCATTTTATCTTTTTTGTTGCTTTATTGGAGTTTTTTTACGGTATATTCATGGTCTCGTTTTGAAACAACTTCAATATTAAACTGGACATTTTCGGAGGGCTTACCGCTGGTGGTGCCGATTTCTTCCAGTTTGTCCAAGACATCCATGCCGGAAATGATCTTGCCAAAGACAGCGTGATGGCCATTCAGATGTGGCGTAGGGGTAAAGGTGATAAAGAATTGGCTGCCATTGGAATTAGGACCAGAATTAGCCATGGAAAGGATTCCGCGGGAGTCATGTTTCAGGACTGGGCTGAATTCATCGGCAAAACGATAGCCTGGACCACCGGTTCCCGGTGTGCCATTTGCATCGCGTTTTGAATAGGGACACCCTCCCTGAACCATGAAACCACTGATAATACGATGAAAACTCATCCCCTTGTAAAAACCGGCTTCGGCTAATGTAATCATATTCGCAACGGTATTTGGAACTTCATCTTCAAATAGTTCTATTAAAATATCGCCTTTGGTGGTGGCAATGCGAATCACTGGATTTTTTTCTTTGGCTAATGGTTGACCATTCATTTCTTGGATCTCCTTTTTGTTGAATTGAAAAATTTTGTTGTTTTGAATAATGGTAACAGTATTGTTTTTTTGAATGATCTCTCCTTCAAACACGCGTCCATCTTCCAGTTTAATTTTTCCAGCAAATAAACTGATCGCTAAAAAAGAAAATACTAAAAGATATTTTAGAAAAAAAGAATGCTTCATAAACGATGTCCCCTTTTATTATTAATGACCGATGTAAAACACCTGTTAATTTAATCTTTTATAAAGAAAATACCAGATAAACAACGCTGATTCTTTATAAATTATTGCTCTTCCGCGGTTTTTACTTTTGATTTATTTAGTCGCTTGGGATAGCCGAAGGAAATAGAAAGTATCATTATTAATGCTAAAAAGTAGGGGTACCATAAATAGCTGATAACCGTCATCGCCGAAATCTTGTAATTCATCTGTGTGGCGAGACCGATGGCAACAAGAACCTGCGCTCCATAAGGAAGCATCCCTTGAACAATGCAACTGGTTGTATCTAAAATACTGGCCGTCCGAGAAGGACGAATATGATATTTTTTGGAAATGTCATGCGCTACAGGGCCTACAATCACAATCGCAACAGTGTTGTTCGCTGTGAAAATATTGACGGCAGCTAAAAGAGCGGCAATTCCCATCTCGCCGCCTTTGGTGCCATGAATATGCTTTTCAATCTTTTCTAGTAAGTATTCAATACCGCCGTTGTAGCGCACGATTCTTAATAATCCGCCGGATAACAATGCAACAATCAGCGTCTCAGACATGCTTAATGCGCCGGCGCCCATGGCCGATAAGAATCCGCTGAAGTCAAACACATGGTATACCATACCGATGATGCCGGCAATCAGTGTGCCGATCATTAGTACCGCCATGACATTTTTTCCGGAAATGGCAAGAATCAAAACAACGATATAGGGAATAAGTTTCACCCAGTCAACTGCTGCAATTGTGGTTTTTTGCTCAATGCTGATCTGTTGGTTAAAGAATAAATATGCGATGGTCGTTAAAACAACTGCTGGTATAACAACATAGATATTTTCTTTGAATTTCTGATCCATCCCTACTTTCTGTGTCCGTGTTGCGGCAATTGTGGTATCTGAAATCATGGATAAGTTGTCCCCAAACATGGCGCCACCGATGACCGAGCCCAGGCAAAGAGCGCCGGATAAGTGCGCTTCCATTACAAAGCCCATGGCGATGGGCGTAAGGGCGGCGATGGTTCCAACCGAGGTGCCAATGGAAATTGAAATAAAGCAGGAGACAAAAAACAATCCAATGATAAGAAGATGCGACGGAATAAAGGTCATCGCAATATTGACGGTTGCTTTTACGGCTCCCATTTCATTCGCAGTTTTAGCAAAAGCGCCTGCTAAAATAAAAATAAAACACATCATCATAATATCAATATCGCCCATGCCCTGGGCAAAAATTTCAATTTTGTCTTTTAGTTTAACACTTTTGTTGAGGAAAAAGGCGGCAGCTGCCGCAACAATAAAGGCTACCGGCATGGGTACTTTGTAGAAATCACCCCAATAGAGTGAAAGCCCAAAATAGAAAACAAGAAAAATTCCAAAAGGAATCAGGGCAGAGGCGTGAGCGGTTCGTCGAGTTGAAGATGTTGGAATATTCATGGGGTAGCACTCTCGATATAATAATTTTAAAAATGAATTTTAGTTATGTGGATTGTTTTTAGGTGACGAAAAGACTATTTTTTGAGATTAAAAAACCCCGGTATCTGTAAAATACCGGGGAAGAATGATTAAAACTATTTTTTTAGAAGCCCATCAATTAGCTGGGTATTGGATTCTATCTCAAGACGCTGATAAAGCTGCATAATGGCCTTCTGCTCAGCACGGCTCTTGAGGTTGTTCTCAAAGTATTCCTGCATCGATTTCGTCTGCTCATTATCTGGAATTGTTTTGCCTTCTAAATAAATCAGGACGTACCCTTGGCGAGTCTCTTGCGCAGGAATAAAATGATGAATATCCGTTTTGTTTAATGCGCTTAATGTTACATCCGCACTAATAATACCAGTTTCCTTGCTTAATTTCCCGGATGCCATCCGTCCAAATTCAGGAATCGATTTAAATTTCACCGGCGCCGCAGCTTTGTTCAAATCCTTGTCTGTTTTAAGCGCCTGAAGAATTCGAGCAGAATCAGCCTCTACTTTTTCCTGCACCTTTTCCATCGCGACAGAACGGCGATAAACGCGGTTAAGTGTCCGTTTTGTATTGGTGTCTTTGGTGGGGTCTTGTATGAAGGGCGCGGTGCTATTTAACAGCAATGCTACGTAAGAACCCTTGCTCCCCTTTATTGCAGTAGATACCGGTGCATCAGATTTTAAGCTAAAGACGGCTTCAGAAAGAGCTTGATCTCTTCCAATCGATGGAGTAAAATAGCTGTAGCTATTTATATTCTGGATATCGTCAATATGGGTTTTCGGATCCTTGTTTGCAATATCTTTGAATATTTTTTCTGGTGCTTCTGGGGACTGTTTTTTGCTATTACTCCACCATGCGTCGCTTGTTTTATCGGCAAATCCTGCTGCGGCTTCATTGGCCAGTAAGATGCTTTTTTCTTCAATAATTTGTTTTGTCAGTTCCTCTTTTACCATCTCCAGTGTTCGGCCGTTTCGGTTTTCAAGCATCTTTATCATGTAAAGTGTGTTGCCGGTATTAATAATTCCGCTGACTTCGCCTTTTTTCAGTTTGGCGGCGGCTTCTCGAACCATTTTATGCAGTGTCGTGACATTTACATATTCGGTATCGATGATTTTTTTATTTTCACTGATTTTGGTAGCTAGTTTTTCGAAGCTTTCGCCCTTTGTCATCTTTTCTAGAACATCGGCTAAGGCAGCTTTTTTAGCATCGACTGCTTTTTTGTCGAGTCCCTTTATTTGCAGTTCAATTTTAGCGAGTTTGACTTCTTGTTTGAGGTATTCTTTCGCATTCTTTTTATAAGCTGCCTGCAGTTCTTCTGGTGTGACTTTGATGCCTTTTGTGTATTTTTCTGGAGCGAAAGATACTAACACCAAGCTTCGTTGTTCTGGAGTATAGAATGGGAAAATGTGCTGCTCTAGATAATTTCGGTATTCTGCATAAGCAATTTGTTTTTCATTGTCGTTCATGTTTATATCGTTTTGCAGTTCTTGAATTTTGTTTTGCGCTAAGTCTGTATAGGTTTTGGTGTTTGGCGCAATTTTTATATAAGGGGTTAGGTTTTCTTTGTAGAAAATCATCGCTCTTTCATCGGTAAGCTGCTCGTTGATAATGGTGCGGACTTCGGAGTCTATCTTTTTTGGAACGGGCGTTTTGTTTGCCAACTTTAGAAAGGCAACGGAGATGCCGCTTGCTTCAGCAATGGGGCCTGAGACTTCGCCAACCGTATCCATGCCTAAAATAGTCTGGGCGAGATTCTTGCCGTGCTGTGCAAAATTCATATCTTCGATCCGATGAAATTTGGGCGTCTCTTTGATTTCAGCACGGGCTTTAACAGCTGCCGCTCGAAATTCATTCTCTTGTGCGGCTTTTGCTTTTCCCTTCTTGACGGCGGCAAATTTGCTGGATAGGGATGCTGCTTTGATGTTTAGGTATCTGCGAATGTTACGGTTGAGAAGCGTAGAATAAATCGCTGGTTTTGCTTGCACGAATGTTTTGGCTTTGTAGATGCTTTTTGCCCCATTCTTATATTGTTTTTTCAGGTCTTCTTCTGTGGGCTCAAGTTCTTTCTTTAATTGTTTTGGGCAGTCTTTTGCGTCTAATTTTGCCTGAACATCGCGGACTAAAAAGCTTGCAACAATTGCGGATTTTGTGTCTGGCATTGCGACTTCTGCGCTGCGTTTTTGAAAGTATTCCGTGATGTCTTTTGACGAAATTTCGGAATCTTTTTCAATGTCTATTGGATATTCGGCATACTGAATTTTGTATTGTTCAATATAAGAACGGACTTCTAAAGGATTGGCTTTGCAGTCTTTTGTCGCATGCTTTTCCAATCGGTCTATGATTATATTTTCTTTGGTTAACCGATCAAGATCCCGTGCTGTTAAATTGTGAGGACGAAGATAATTCTCTATAAAACTCTGCATAGCCTTTAATGAAAAGCTGTCTTTTTCTTTAAACAAAGGGGCTTGATGAATGGCCTCTGCTATTTCTTCTTCACGGACATCGGTAATATTTAATTTTTCGGCCTCGTGTAAAGCACGCATGCGCCGAAGCGTTTCAGAAAGCAAAATATCGTTGTCCAGCTGCCGCTTTAATATCTGCGGGTATTTGATGCAAAGAGCAATATAAGTCTCGCTCATGCTTTTCGTTATTTTTTGCTTCTTTAATTTTTTGCCGTACATTGTGCCAAAACTGGAGGGGCCGTTGGAACGGTTGCTGAAAACATCGCCTGGAGTAACAAAAATAACAAAAATAAAACTGATAATTATTCCAAGAAGAATGTACGTAATGCGACCGTGTTTTGCAAAATAACGGTTAAAACGGGAAATCATCATGTGGTTAGCCTTTCAATTGGATTCGTAATATTTTTTTAATTAACTGTGTTTAATTAACTGTGTTTTAATTGATTAATAGTATCGCTTTTCGATGCCTTTGCCTTGAAAATACTGCTTCCTGCAACAAGGACATTAGCACCTGCTTTGATTGCTAATGGTGCTGTTTCCAAAGTTATGCCGCCATCAACTTCAAGGTGGATGTTTTTTTTCATTTTGGCGATACGCGAGTGAAGGGCTTCTATTTTTGATAACTGGTCCCGCATAAAAGATTGTCCGCCAAAACCGGGCTCAACGGTCATAACTAATACCATCTCTACTTGATCAAGATACGGATAAAGGACTTCTACGGGCGTTCCGGGACGAAGTGTGATGCCAGCGGTGCACCCGAGTTTATGAATTGCATCCAGGGTCTTTTGGGTATCGCCGTTGCTTTCCTGGTGAATTGTGATATGATCGGCGCCTGCTTTTGCAAATTCTTCTAAATATTGATCCGGATTGCTTATCATTAAATGTACATCAAAAAGAAGTTTGGAATAAGGGCGAATATTTTTGGTGATTCCCGGGCCAAATGATATATTTGGAACAAAGTGCCCATCCATGATATCCACATGGATCAAGTCTGCTCCGGCGTTCGATACGGCCGTGACATCTGTTCCAAGAACAGCAAAGTCCGCTGCTAAAATGGAGGGAGAAATAAGAATGCGTTCGGGAGTATATTCTGTGAGTTTGCGCATAATGGTTCTCTTTTATAAATTAGTCTGCGATAAATAAAAAAGCGGACGCAGAAAAAAACTGCATCCGCTCACTAAAACGAAAATCCATGCTTCCGGCTTAAAGACTACTATGCTTGAACACAATGTTCGATTGTCAGCCGTGAATCAGTCAAATTAAGCTTTGACAACTTTATTTGAGCGGAGGCAGGCTGTGCAAACTTTGAGGCGAACAACACCACCATTTACAATGGCTTTAACGCTTTGTAAATTGGGGCTGAAAGTACGTTTGTTGTTCTTAACAACATGCATACCAATTCCGCCTTTTTTCTTAGCTAAACCACGACGGGTAATGTGGCCGCCAAATGCTTTGTGCTTACCGCAAATGTCACATACTTTACTCATATTTCCACCTTACTAAAGCTTGATGTCTTCTGTTTTACCAGTCTTCAAGGCATTGGTTACCAAAAAAAACGCCGCATAAAACGGCGAGGAAAAACGATGTGGTGGGATGGCCGGGACTCGAACCCGGGACCCCCGCATTAAAAGTGCGATGCTGCTACCAACTGAGCTACCATCCCATCGTTTAATTGAAATCTCGCATCTTGAATTTATCAACAAATGATTTATTCGTGACGTGCTGATAAATATAGGCCCTTAATTTTTGTTTTCAAGTTGAATATTGTGTTTTTTTGATCTTTTTTTGAAAAAAATATAGGTTTGACTGCTGAAGGGGATTTGTCCGGATTTTTAGAGCACTCTTTTGAACGTAAAAATGCCGTGTTTCGAAAATTATTTATTGGTCTCTTTCCTGTAGAGTAAGGGTGCCATCTGCCATTTTTAAAATAATATCGCATTTTTGGATGGTGGACAACCTGTGGGCAACAATAATTTGGGCCTGCGTGTTGTGGTTATTATGGATGGCCGCGGTGACAGCTTTTTCTGTTTCTTCGTCTAACGCGGATGTGGCTTCATCAAGGATTAGCACTTCGGGGTTTCGATAAAGAGCCCTCGCAAGGCCGATGCGTTGGCGTTCCCCGCCGGAAATCCGTATTCCCTGGTCACCGACGATGGTATTTTCTTTCTTTGGAAGGCTTTTAATATAGGCCGACAGCTGTGCTGTTTTAATTATTTCATTGAGGTATTTCTGATCGCGTTCTTTATTAAAAACGCCGAGTGTTATGTTTTTTTGAATGGTGTCATCGAAGAGGGGAATATTTTGTGGAACATAGCCAAGGCTGATTTGCCATCTGTCTTTTATTTCTTGGATCGGCTGGTGGTTAATGGTGATTTCGCCGGAATCAGGATCAAGTAATCCTAGAATTAGATTTAGCAGAGTGCTTTTTCCACAGCCGGTGGCACCGATAATCGCAATGGATTGTCCTTTATGCAGGGATAAATTGATTTTTGATAGGGTTTTCTTTGCGGCATTCTTATGGGTAAAAGAAAGATTGTGAATCTGTAAAGAGTTAAAGTCTATTTTTGGAAGGTTTTCTTTTGATGCTTTTTCTGGGTGATAGTAGGTATGTAGGATTTGATAGATATGGGCAAAATCTTTTTTATAAAACAGCATGTAATTTATGGAAAGCATGCTTTCGGATAAAAAGGCTTTGATTCGAACGAGGGCAACGGTCAGTAGCGCCAGGGATGGAGCAAGCGCGAGTGGGGACTGTTTGGTGTGCCAAAGGGTGATTAAAATTGAACCGATTAAAGAAAGGATGGTAAAGGTTTCAAGTGCGGGCCATAGTATTTGAGTGTTGAATAGTGTTTTCCCTTCATTGATACTGCTTTGTTTTAATGTATTATGCAGTAAAGCCTGGAAGTATTCCATACAGTGGTATATTTTCATTTCTTTGATGGCGTTCAATGTTTCGTTGGTAATTTGTATCGTTTTTTTCCGGTAGATATTGGTGTCTCGGCCGATTTTTTCCATGTATTTGCTTCGCATTACCATATAGAATCCGCAAGAAACACCCAAAAATAGAATTGCGAGGCTGGCAAGCAGAATATCGGTGTATAAAATAAAAGAGGCCGTTATAATAATTAAAAAGACACACCGAAATAAATTAAAAAAACTGGTTAGAAGATAAAAAGAAACGTTATAGGACTCTTGAATGATTGCATCCTGCATGGCCGATTTTTTGCTATCCAGAAAATAGGAATAGGGCGCGGATAGAAGCGCTTGAAAAATTCTGGTTCCTAAAGCGATTTTTCGGTTGCTGATAATATGATATTGCAGGGCATAAATGACATAAAGATAAAAGAATCGGAAAAGATAGAGGACTATAAAACAGATCGAAAAAAGATACATGTTTTGACAGATGCTCTGCAGAAAGTTTGGAAGTCTCAGGTAAATATGCGAGCTTTGTATCTGACCGGTAATAACGCTGATATAAAGCGGAATTGCTCCTAAAGTGAAAAATTCCATGACACCAACGGAAATTAACAGTATTAATAAAAAACAATAATGAAGAAAATCTCTCGCTGAAAACAGGGTCTTTAACTGATGATAAAAAGTTTTCATAAAATGTTTTTCGGGTTGATGTAAAAGTTCGGGGAAAGTTTCGGGGAAGCCCTCTTTATTAAAGGGACTCGTTATGGAATAAAAAGAGCCATCTTTGTTCAACTATTCTAAAAGTTTAAAAAGTTTAACGCCGTTAGATCCTTTTAGTAAAATAAACTCCCCTGTGATAAGGTTATTGTGCAGTATTTTGCGAACGGTAATAATATCGGGATAATTTTCGAGCTGTAAGTTCTTGGCTGCTTGAGTCATCTCTCGCCCAACCGTAAGGATGCGGTCATGGGGAAATAGCTTTTTTGCTTTTTCTAGAATGGCCTGATGAAGCGCGGGACTTTTTTCGCCCAATTCCCGCATTTCCCCCAGAATAAGCAACCGCTTCGGAGCGTTTTTGCTGATTGTATGGAACCAGCTTAGCGCAGCAGCCATGCTGTCCGGGTTGGCGTTGTAGGCATCATTTGCCCACGTAATACCGTTGTGCTCTATGATCTGCATGCGCTGATCCGGTAATTTACACTGCTGTAGGCCGCGAATAATTTCTTCAGGCTCTATCCCCATTGCTGTGCCGACCGCGGCAGCTGCTGCGGCATTTATGGCTTGATGCTCACCCGGAATGTTCCATGTGAATTCTATGTAAAATTTTGGATTTTTCCAGGTTAAGCGGATTTGGGGTAAGCCCTCGGCAGTTTCACCGAGGTATTCACCGCAGATGTCGGCATTGCTGTTTTTTCCAAATGTTATATGGGGATGCCCCACCGCCTTTTCTTCAAGAATGTCCCGGCCGGCGGCGTCGGCTGGAAAAATGGCTGTTCCGCGATTTTGAATTGCTGTGAGGAGCTGGCCTTTCTCTTCGGCAACGCCCCGTAAATCATGAAAAAACTCTAGATGCGCATGGCCAATATTGCAAACGACGCCTATTTGTGGGAGAACGAGTTCTGATAAAGAGGCAATTTCACCAGGATGATTGCTGCCTAATTCAATAACGGCAACGGATGTTGCGGGGGTAATCCGTAATAAATTGCGCGGTACGCCGTAATGATTATTCGTATTGCCGAGTGTCTTGAGCACTTGCCCCGGCCAGTGCTGATCCAAAATGGCAGCGCACATTTCTTTTACGCTTGTTTTGCCACAACTGCCGGTGATCGCCAGGAGTTGCAGATCTGGAAATTTGGTGCGATGCGCCATTGCCAGTTTTTGAAAAGCGGTCAGGCTATCGGGCACTTGAATGCAGGGGCAGTGCTCGGATTGCAGAAAAGCCATTGTCTCTGCATTAGGAGTCTCTTCTACGCAAATGGCCCGCGCGCCATGAAGAACCGCATTTTTTAGATAGCTGTGCCCATTGGTCAAATCCCCTGAAATCGCAACAAATAGGGAGCCGGGGGTGCAGATTCTGCTGTCATCTAAAACGGCATTGATACCGCTGATGGGGGAAGTTTCTGGTTGTATAAGCCAATGACCATGCGTTATTTCCTGCAATTCTTTCCATGTAAAAAACAGGCCGTCTGAGAACATTCCCTGATGCAACGCATTCAGGGCGGCATTGCCTCGATGGCTGATGCCGTTTTTTACAATAGGCGGAAGTTCACTGAATGTTTCCTGAAATCCTTTTGGAATAAAGAGCGGGTCATAGCCGAAGGTTTCCGGCGGGTGGATCTTTGTGGTAATGGTTCCTTGTATTTCGCCTTCGGCACTACTTAAGATTTCGCCTTCTGGTGATGCTAAAACAAGCGCGCAGACAAAGCGCGCAGTGCGGTCTTCAATGTCCTTCATTGCTTCTAATAATTTGAGCCGGTTTTTTTTGTTATTGCCATCTTCGCCGGCGTATCTTGCGGAGTAGATTCCGGGTGCGCCATGCAGTGCATGGACCTCTAATCCGGAATCATCGGCTAAAACAAGTTTGTGAAAGGCTTGCGCGCCGGCAATTGCTTTTTTAGCGGCGTTTTCAAGAAAAGTGCTGCCGTCTTCAATAACTTCCGGCATGCCACCAAGTTCTTTTGCCGAGTGTACGGTGATGCCATAGGGTGCTAAAATGGCTTTGAATTCTTTGACTTTATTGGCATTTCCGGTTGCGATGACAATTTCTTTTAGCATAATGATTCCTGATATTGAATATGTGTGGCAATTTCAGCAGTCCAAGCGCGCAGGGATGCATCCCGCGCACCCATAATCAAAACGGCGCTTTTCGGGGTGAAATTATAAATGAATTGTGCTGCTTCAGTGCGCTCTGAAATGGCTCGAACAGGCAGGCCGTCTTGCGCAAATTCTTGAGCGACTTCTTCGGATTTTGGGGTAAAAGAGCTCGTCCCACCGGCATAAAAGACTGGCAGCAAAAGGAAGCGGTCTGTTTTGTCCAAACAATGAAGCAGGGTTGCTTTGAGTGCTTCGCGCATAAAACCAAACGGACCATAGCCGTGGGGCTGAAAAACAAGGACTATTCCAGTTCCAAAGCGCTCTTTGGCGGTCTGTATTGCGGCTTGGATCTTTTGCGGATTATGGGCGTAGTCATTAATAACAGGGCAGCTTTTAGGAGAAGACATGATTTCAAAACGTTGTCGAATTCCTTGGTAATGGCATAACGCATCGGCTAGGTTCTGTTTGTCTTCAGCAGGGAAAAGTAGTCTTAGCAGCTGAAAAACGGCGGTGGCATTCATTGCAGAATGAAAACCCGATTGAGAACTGCGTATAGAAGCTAAATTGGGAAGTTGAAAATGGATGCCGTTTTGGCTGCATTTATAATTTGCCGGACAAGGAGCTTGGACATGAGGCTTGTCCGTAAAGGTTTTTTGCGGAATTTTTTGTGGTGCCAGTGTTTGCAGTTCTGCGGGAACAACAACGCCTTTTTTGGCATGATGTAAATATTGTTGAAAAACATTTTCCAATTCTGTTCGCTCATAATGATCTTTGCCAATATTAAGCAGAAGGGCATAGTCGGGCCTGAATTCCTTGATGCTATGATCGCTTTCATCAACTTCGGCAATAATGTATTCCGGTTGTGGATCTGCATAGAAGTTTCCAGGAAGATTTTTCGATATGAAGTCTAATGAATATCCGCCATTGACCATCAATATGGGTTTTTTTAAGGATTTTAGGGCGGAAGCAATCCAGCCACTGACCGATGTTTTTCCACAAGAACCCGCAATTGTAATAAGTGTTGCTGGAATGCTGTCTAATAATTGAGATAATGCGCAGGCGCGATGGAGGACGGGACAGACTTTGGTGTCGGACGGCAAATCTGGATTGCCGGGTTCGATGGCAGCGGTAATAATAACGGCATTGGGCTGAAAGTGAGTGATGCCGCTGCCGTCTTGCGGGTAGAGTTCGATGCCGAGTTTCTGCAGTTTTTGGTAGAGTTCTTTTTTATCCTGGTTTTTTAGATCGCGGTCACTCCCAGCAATTTGATATCCTTTCCAG
Organism: Lentisphaeria bacterium; assembly: GCA_041669565.1. Classification (GTDB taxonomy): domain Bacteria; phylum Verrucomicrobiota; class Lentisphaeria; order Oligosphaerales; family Oligosphaeraceae; genus JBAYAV01. The sequence goes on along the minus strand of JBAYAV010000001.1, from coordinate 38,595 downwards.
AGTAATAATTGGGCGAGGGCACTCATCCCAATGCCACCAATACCGATTAAAAAGATTCGCGCAGGCGCATCAGGGAGGGTTTTGAAAAAATGAATTTTGTTTTTTTGCATGGGGTTATTTTAATCGGGTGAGGTCTTCTATTTGTGCCTGGTTCCATCCGGGGAGAGTCAGAATATGTTCCAGCAGGTAGGCACAGGCGACAGAGTCATAATAAGCATCATGGGGTTCTAAATCGGGGCAGATTGTTTGAACTTTTTTTTCTAAATTCAGGGATTGAATCAGGGCTTCCAACGAAAAGTTGGATAAACTGGGATACGCTTTCCGTGCCATAGAAAGTGTGTCCAGCCAAGGACCAAAAGTCTGAAAAGGAAAAACGGACTGCAGCATGGTGCGTTCTGTGGGGGCGTGATGCGCTACTAAAACTTTACCCAGTAACCATGGCTGCAGTTGCGGCCATAATTCGGGAAGGGTAGGCGCATTCGATAATTTTTCCCGAATGGATGCCCAACGCCCAGGGGTATAAGGATTAAACGGCTGCTCTTCTGGTACTTTTAAATAAACCGAAAAACGATGCTCTGGAACGGGCTTTCCATTACGAAAAAAAATACCGGCAAATTGCCAAGGACGATTTGGATGGCCTTCAATGGCACCAGTCGTTTCAAAATCAATAACGACCATATCGAATGATTTTGCGGACATCATCATATTACCAGCTGTAAACAATTTTTGCAAAATAGGTTGTGTCAAGATGCTCAGCATCTTCGGATGTTATGTTATAATATTCGTTGGACATTCCTAAACGCAAAGAAATTGGGATTTGTATTTTTAATGGAAGTTCCCAAAAGGACTCATGATAAATACGATAAACTTCTGTGTTGTTAATGGATTGCGCATAAGTTACTGAGGTTTCCCAGCGGCCCCACTGATCGAAGACGTGCTCGTAAAACAGATTTAAATCAAGGCCGATGTTGTCGGTGGTGGCATCTTTTGTTTCTAGCCGCCAGTAAGCAATACCACAACGAGTACGGAGCGTTGTGGCTTTACGTTTAATTAAGAAATATCCATAACCAATAACAGCTTCATAGCGGTGGTCGATGCCACTTATTTCATCTTCTTCGGATTCGATTCTTGCGTACCAAGAATGCGGGGTGTTTTTTATGTTGTGCTCATAATCGGCACCATAAAGTGTTTCGTCCTCATTTTTATCACCATTTTCTTCGGCATATGTTGTCTGATAGTATATTTTTAGTTTGTCAAATGCGCTTTTTCGGGTTGCTGAAAAACCAAAATTCTGCCGGTATTTATCGGTGTTTCCTTCTTTCCCGCTGATGTCAAGATAGACTTTACCGTTCCATTGGCCCAGATAAGGGTTGTCTTTGCTTTCATTCCACAAAGCCGCAATCTCCTGGATGTTCTCTTCTTGATGAGAAATTTGAATATTTCCAAGTTCGTTTCCTGGTAAAAGAGCGCTGCTCAATATTGTTTTTTGGGGCGCCGTATCGGACTTTAATACAATGTGCTGCTCCTTATCTGTTTGCAGAGATGCTACATTTTTTACATCAATCGTAAGAGTACCGGCAAATTCTGTATTAAAAAGAACTTTGTCGTCCTTGATTTTGTCCAGGGTCCCCATGATTTTGGAACCATCTTTTAGTTGAATACTGTCCGCAAATAATAAAAAATTGAAGCTTAGCAAAAATACAGCAATGATTTGTCTCATTTTTTTTATCCCTATTTCTTGTTTGTCTTTTCCAATTTTATAAATATAATTGCGTTTTGCTAATCCTTCATGATTTATTCTATCTTTTTTCAAAAGGACTGTTACAAAGTGACTTTATGAATATTATTGCAATTGCAAAAAAACATTACCAGGCGATCGATACCAATGGCGACACCAGCAGCAGAGGGAATGCCGTGTTTTAACGCATTCATGAAAGGCTGATCAACAGGATAGACAGGCCGATTTTCGGACGCACGCAACGCGGCACAAGCCTGGAATCGCCTTTCTTGTTCCGGTAAATCCACGAGCTCACTGCAGGCATTGCCGAGCTCAATACCCGCAATATAAAGCTCCCAGCGCTCTACAAAATCAGGACGACCGGGAATCGGACTGCTTAATCCGCTGCAGGAAAGAGGGTACTCGGTTAAAAAACAAGGACGCTCTTGCCCTAAATGCGGTTCTATTTGCTCTACTAGTATTTCTTCAAATTTATTCTTGTCAAGTGCTTCTTGAAGAGTGCAGTCGGCAAATTGAAGAAAAGCATCCCGGACGGTGATTTCATCCCATGGTGAAGATAAATTAATTTGCCTGTCTCGAAATGGTAGAATCGTTTTTTGCAGACAGCTCTCGGCAGCCTGCTGAATAAGACGGACGGTGTCCTGCTTTATTTTTAGCCAGTCCGCATTGAGTCGATACCATTCTAGCATGGTAAATTCAGGAAGATGGCGACTGCCATTTTCACCTTGTCTGAAGCATGGGCCGATTTGATAAATTTTCGGATAACCTGCGGCAAGAAGTTGTTTCATGTGTAATTCGGGAGACGTTCGAAGCCACTGGTCGCCGGCAGGAATGGCATCGATATAGTCCTCGAGAGCGGGGGCTGCCAGTCGTACCGGTGTGTGGACTTCAAGAAATTGTTCGGCATCAAAGAAGTGACGGATCGCTTGATCTATATTAGCACGGATCTTAAAGGCGGGGCGTTTTTGTGCTAAATCCTGGTTTTCTTTTTCGATTGTTTCTGGGTTATAATGAAAATGTAGCATAAGTAAGACCGGATGATATAAAAAAACCCACGTTATATAGAACGCGGGTTTGTATAAATTGGCTGCCCAACCAGGATTCGAACCTAGACTAACTGATCCAGAATCAGTTGTGCTACCATTACACCATTGGGCAGTGTCGAATGGATTTATTTGTTGTGAGCTTTAAAATATCATTTCAATAATTTTTTTCAAGCCGATTTATTAAGAAATATTAAAAAAAAGGAAAAGTTTTCGGCATTAAATGAAATGCGGAAAATAAAAATTTAGGGATGCGATTTTTCTCTTTTTTTTGTTTTTGTGCGCTTTGCCGGTAAGGGACACCGTTGATGAAAAAGGGATGAATTTTAGACGAGATGCGGAAATTTATATCGAACCTTTTGTCGCGGATGTTTTTACGGTCTGAATGTTCGAGTCTGATATCTTATAGAGAAAGATGCTTTGTTAGAAATAGAGAGGGACCTATGCGTTGTTTTGAAGATTCCCCTCGTAGCGGTGCACGGCCGTGCGTCGTTTTTGATTTCAAACATCGGTTGTCTTGGCGACGTACGTATATAAAAATCAGCGGTCGCGCAAGAACGGGCGGAAAATATTCCGCCCTACAATAATTCAAACATCACGTTATTTTGAAGATTTTCTCGTAGCGACGCCCGCCCGTGCGTCGTTTTTAATTCCTTATCGATTTTGTTTTTTGTTGGAGGTTGGTTTTTTTATGATTTTACTTGTGGGAGTTTTATCAAGGCCTGTTATTTTTCCGCCTTTGGCATGAATGGTGGTGGTGGTTCCTTTGGAAATTCCGCCAGAGAGTTTTCGGACGTCTCCGGGGGTGCGCGCATTATTGATTACTAAATCAGTAGTAAGTAAGAAAGGAGATTGTTCTATACGGGACCAGTTTGTTTGCCACTCTTTGTTCGTTTCAGGCGTCGGAGAGATTTTTTCTAATTTTAGCTTAATGAGACATTCCCGTAAGGCCAGTAAACTGAGAATCTGGCTGGATTGCCCTTTGAGGTTGAAACTGAAATTTTCGAGGTTGTCGCGGAAAAAGCCCTCGTAGCGATGGGGCTGTGCGAGGGGAGACGCCGTTGCCGAATCCATATAGCCCTGAAATTGAAAAGCTAGTTGCGGCCAAACATCGGTGAGAATTGCGTTTGCGTTGCTGAGTTGGTCTTTCTCACAAAGAGCTTTTGCTACGATCGCAACAAGTCTTGTCTTTTCGGCAGAATCGGTCATACTTGGTAAATTGCGTGTCGCACCGAACAGATCTGGAAAAACAGGGCTTATTTCGATGCTCCCTGTGGCAGCAACGGCTATTTTCCAAGCCAGAAGAAGCGCGTCCTTGGAAGTTGCGGTCTTGGCTTCCGTTAAGAATTTGGTGACCCATGGCGATAAAGGAAGTTCCGAAAGAAGGGGAATCTCCTGTTTGTATTCATTGCAAAACCATGAGCAGGTGAGTTGTATTCGCTTGTCTAAAAATGGCAAAAGGGCAGAGTCATAATCGCGATAGCGATGCATCGCTAAAGAAGCAATGGCGGATAGTTCCATTAAGTCGTTCTTTGAAAAAAATTGTTCACTTGGCGGCTGCATTTCCGGATAAACCAGGGCTGATAAAAAGGTGCCGTCTCTTTGTTGCGTTTTTGCAAGATAATGTATTAAGAGTTCTGCTTCAGGAAGAAATTCTTTGCTCTTGGCTGTTTGAGTATAATCTAATAGGGCTAATGCGGTAATAGCATTCGAGTAGGTGTTGACTATTTTACGTGGCTCCTGCGGATTGTTCGGGTCGTCTAAAATTTCTTGCTCAACAAGACAGTGTCCCTCGGATGAATGGCTGCTGAATTTGCAAATAAGGTCGGTTAGGGATGTGTTGATTTTTTTTGCGGCGTCAAGGTAGCACTGTTTTTGAGTTGCTGTAAAAAGTTGTGAAAACGCAATGGAGAGCTCGGCCAATGCGATGGGGTGCTCTTTGCCGTGGTTGGATGGTACCCATTCTGGAAACGGCGGGCTCAGCGTGCCTTTTTTGCTGATGAATGGCAGCAGTTGTTGTGCGGCGTGTTCGGCTGAGCTTAGTAATTGGTCGGCAGAATGGCTGCCGGAAAAAGCGGTATGACCGCGAAACAGTTGGGCAGAAGTCTTTCCGTCGGCAAAAAAGCTGGCAACGTCAAAGAGAATGATAGGAAAAGGCGGAGTACGAGTGCATAGTTTTAGCCAAGTGCTGATTCCAGTAAAATTTTGCACCTCACTGAAAATATTTTCCATTTGATCGCTACTAAAAAAATGGTCGGGGGTTATTAGGTATCGGCCGGATAGCTGTTCTGGCAGAAAAGCAAAATTAGTCGATTTCGGAAATGCAATACCATTTAGGTTCGTTAAAAGGATTTTGGAATACGGAATTGCAAAATCGCTAAACTGTTTTGTCTGCTGTACAATGGAAAGCCGGAGAGTATTCCATTGAGTCGGGTCCTTTAATTTTTGCTGCCAGTTTTTTGAAATTATTTCGTTCTTTTCGTGCGCTTCTTTGGTAATAATGGAATTTTGCTTTTGAATCATTTCAATATATTTTTTTTCGCCTTTGTGCATTGCTTCCAAGGTATCTTGAAGAGCTTCGCAGAATGTGGGACCAGAGCCGATATAAATACGCTCTGGCCAGATGTTGTCTCCTAAGGCTAAAAATAAAACGCGGGGATGCGCATCTTGCTGAAAAGAAGCAATTATTTTCTTGTCTGATTGTTTTGCTAAAAGCATCGTGCGTAGTGTGGCACAGAACTGTTCTCCCTGGTTCTTTTTAAGCGGCATGGGGGTGTGAATATGATTAAACCACACGGGAGACTCTGCCTGCAGGGAACGGCTAAAGGAAAAGGCCAAGAAACAACTTAAAAGTAATTTTGTGAAAAGTTTCATTATAATAAAGAGAAAAAGTGGGGGGATTTATAATAAGGGTTATGCTTGACAGCAGAATAATTTGATGGAATTTCCAAATTCTGCGGCGAGCTTTTGGGCGAGTTCTTGTGAATTGTGATCGCAGAGAGCAAAAAGCGTGGGGCCACTTCCGGAAAGCAATACATTCAAAGCACCGAAATCAAGAAGACGCTGCTTGATGATCGGAAGAATTGGGAATTTATCAAAAACACATGCTTCTAAGTCATTCCACATAAAGGACGCTAATGCGCGCGGTGTTGCCGTCCCCCAGATTTTTAACAGCTGATTAAAATCGGGTATGGCGGGAGTGCCTGGACGGTATGCATGCTTGTAAACCCATTGAACGGGTAGCGGGAAAAGGGGGTTGATAACAAGCAAATCCAACGGTGCCACCGCAGGAGAAAGGGGCGTTAAAATGTCGCCGATACCAGTGCCGACAGCGGGTTTGTCTTGTAGAAAAAAAGGAATATCCGCGCCAAGTTTTGCGGCAATGACGGGGAGATCCGGATGCTCTTCAAGGTGGTATCGCTTTGCTAATATGCGAAAAACAGCGGCTGCATCAGAACTGCCGCCGCCGAGACCGGCAGTAAGAGGGATGGCCTTTTGTAAATGAATATGCCAGCATGGCGAGATGTTAAAGTGTGTTGAGAAGGATGAGGCTGCGCGAATACACAGATTTTCAGGCCCTGCAGATAATTCGCTTTCCGGCTTATTGCAGTCCATGGTTATGCCTGGATGATTTTTTGTTTCAATGTCAACGGTGTCTACTAAATTTTTCAATGGCAAAAATAGTGTTCGAATCGTGTGGTAGCCGTTCGGCTGAATGCCGGTGACTTCTAAATAAAAATTGACTTTCGCGGGTGTTTTCATAAAAAATAATAAGATCAAATTATAAAATTAAGATAGGACGATAATCTAAAATCAATGGTTGAAAAGACTCAAAAAAAAAGAACGTTTTAAAAGAATTTCGAATAAAAATTTGAATATAGAAACATATAAGGTATAAGAAAAAAGAAAGGGGAATGGGCCTTTTTTTTTGAAGTGCAGCAACAAAAATTTTTAATAATAAAATTTATTGTTCTCGCGTTCTCAAAAGAACAAACAGCAGAAAGTTTAAATTTATGGGTGCATGTGTTTCTTTTTTACAACGATGACCGGGCAGTCTGCGAGATCTAAAATAAGTTGCCGTTCAATACTCGTGCTGTCTTTTTGTTGTATTTCGTGTTTCCAGCCAGCTAAAATAATGGCATCTATTTTTCCATCGCGTGCAACTTGTAATATTGTTTGATGAAGCCTCCCGCGTCGTAATGTGGTTTCAATACTAACATTTCGGTTTTCTGCCATGCATTTTACGCGTTCAAGATAGCGTACGCCTTTTTGTTCCATGTCGCGTTCAAGATCTTCACGCTCATCTTGTATAAAAATGCGCATTTGTTGGAGGTAATCCATGGTAGCAGTATCAATAATAAACGCCGCTAATAAATGACATCCCGTTTTCTGTGCGTAGTTTATTGCAAATTGAGTCGCGGTTAATGAATTGTTTGATCCGTCAACAACGAGGAGGACATTGGACATGAAAAAATCGTTGTCATTCGCATCTTGTGCAGGATCTTGATTTTTTTCTTTTTTCTTGTTGAAGAACATCGGCAATTTCCTATTAAAATGGTTCCCTATCTTAAATAATAGTATTAACATATAAGCAAAAGAAAAAAATGCAATATTATTTGTCTCTTTTTTTGCTCTTTTTGTTAAAAAAATCATCCTTGTGATTTGATAATAAAATTTAATGTGTTATTTTATAAAAGCCGACTCAAATGTCGGTCTTATAATGGTGGTTGTAGCTCAGTTTGGTTAGAGCGCCTGGTTGTGGCCCAGGAGGTCGCCGGTTCGAGACCGGTCTACCACCCCATGCATGTTTTCTTAAACGAAGTCTTGATTCCGTAAATGTTTCAAGGCTTCGTTTTTTTTGTATAGGAATGATGCTCGGTTTTGTGGCTTTACGAACGAGGCGAACGCTTCCCACAATGCTTGCGTATGATTTTCTGGATCCGTTGTGCGCTATAATGTGCAGTGGAGACTTTTTTTATAGTATATCCTTGCTTTGACAATCTTGTTGCAGTATTGTTTTTCCGAGTTCGCTATAATTTTTTTTGAAATAAAATAAAACAGGAAAAACAAATATGCTAAAAAAATAGGAAATATGTGTTTATTAGATTGAAAAATAGCGCTTTGCTAATTATAATAACGCAGGTTACTTCTTTATTATCGAAAAATTACAGGAGCACGAATAGAAAGTGAAGCCATTTATTGCAATCATGAAGCAGACAATACGTTCTGCTACGAGGTCGAAAGTCTTTCATGTCTTGTTCATCTTTATTCTATTGGCAGTGTTCCTATTGCCGGTGACAGTATCTGGTGATGGTACTGCAATAGGGTTGGTGCAGATATCTCTAACTTACTCATTAAATGTTGTTGTGGCATTGATTTCAATAACAACGCTTTGGCTTTCCTGCTCTTTGCTGTCAAGAGAAGTTGAAAACTACAATATTCATATGGTGGTAAGTAAGCCGTGCCCCCGTTGGATTCTATGGATGGGAAAATGGTTCGGTGTCTTTTTAATGCATAGTATTATTTTGATTGTATCGGCAACCATTATTTATGGGCTGATTCTATGGCGTGTGCATAAGGGACAATTTTCGGAGACCGAATTGAAGCGCTTAAATCAGGAAATACTGGTTGGAAGACGTGAATATAAGCCGGAAATATTAAATATCCATGACGAAGTGGAAGCTGCTTATCTGAAAAAAAGATTTGAATTGGCCGAAGGACACGATGTTGCCAAAGTAAAACGATCCCTCGGTGAAGCAATCGCAAAACGAAAAAGCGAAATTAAACCCGGTGAAACACGCGATTGGAATTTTCGGGGCGTTGCTCTGGGGAAAGATACCGATATGATTAGTCTGCGGTATCGAATTTATTCTGGAAGCGCAACCGACACCAACCAATATCTGATACCATGCCAGTGGGGGTTCCGACTTCCCGAAGAAGCAAAAAAAGTGGCCGATCCCTTCGGAATGGTGCCATTGAGCGTTCTCGGGGGGACCTTCCAGGAAATGCCCGTGCTTGCAAAACAGGTTGTCGATACTGAAAATCAAGGCGCTGTTGTTGTTCGCTTTAAAAATATGCCCGCAGAATACTGGAAAATGAAAGAAGCACCATCGGTTGTTATTCAAAGTGCAGACGACCCTGTTTTGTTAGCCAAAATTTCAGGATTTTTGTCAAATTATATACGCTCTATGATTCTCGCTATTTTCCAAATTGCCTTTTTGGCTGCATTGGGAACAACGGTCGGGGCCTTGTTTTCAACACCGGTTGCCGCCTTTGTTGCAATCTCTTATCTGATTATTGGACTAAGCGTTAATATGGCAATATCCGCACCCTTGAAAATGAACGGCGTCTATCAATATAAGAGCGTAACTCAGAAATGTTTGCATTATTTTGCCCGAGGTCTAGGAACAGTGGTGGTGTCTGTGGGAGATTTGGATGCGACTTCAGATTTGGCAAATGGGCGGCTGGTTGAGTATAGTCGTCTTGGTCAGGCATTCTTGACTTTACTGCTGCTGCGTAGCGGTTTAATCGCAGGGTTTGGTATTTGGATTTTGTCACGAAGACAGCTGGGACTTGTAATTAAGAAATAATTTTGAGGGCTTTTAGTCGTAAATACGGGAATTTATATGAAAAATAGTAAAAAGCATTTTACCGGATTGATTCTGAGTTTTGTTGTATTGTTATGTGTTTTGTCAATGGTGCAAAATCGGATGAATGCGGTTCGAGCAGATTATCATTTAACGGATGTGGCACCCTTAGAAAATGCCCCCCCGCTGGTTGCTTTTACAAGCGTTGCCCTTGGTGGATTTCGCGGATTGATCGCGGATTGGCTGTGGCTTCGTTCGACAAGAATGAAAGATGAAGGCAAGTATTTCGAGATGGTCCAGCTGGCAAAATGGATTGTAAAATTACAGCCCCGCTTTACCGATTCAGCAGCTTTTTTAGCTTGGAATATGGCGTATAATATTTCTGTTACATTCACGAGCTTCGAAGATCGCTGGCGGTGGGTAAAGCGCGGAATAGAACTAATTCGTGATGAGGCACTGAATTATAATCCGGGTGATCCGGAATTGTTTCATCAGCTGGGGTGGATCTATCAGCATAAGATGGGCAAAGGACTCGATGACGCAAACCGATATTATAAGACCGAAATGGCAAAAGAGATGATTCGGCTCTTTGGAGATTATTACGGTAAGTGGGACTTGCTCGCAAAAGCACCGCTAAATGAAAATAAATTGCGCGCAAATCTGGATAATAAGCCTGATTTTTGGAATATCCTTGCAACAAATGGCTATAAAAATTTTGAAGAATTTGAAAATGACTTTCGCCAGCATGCCGTTATTCCAGAAAAAATCGCAACACAACTGGATGATCTAAAAATAAAAGAAAAAGTAGAGCTGTGTCTGCGCCATCGCTGGATGCTGTATAAATATCGCCTGGATCCTAAATGGATCCTGAAATTAGATAAACGTTACGGTAATCTGGAATGGCGATTGCCAGAAGCGCATGCTATTTATTGGGCAGAACGCGGGCGGGAACACTGGTTTGATAAAAGAGATACGTTTAAACGCCTTAGCTGCGATCGGATGATCTTTCAGTCGTTAAACAATGCGTTCCAAATGGGACGATTGGTCTATTTGAAGGACATGGAGCATCTCGAAATGACCCCAAATATCGAAATTGTGGATGCTGTGCGTGACAGTTATAAAAAAGCGATGGACCTGTATCAGGATACAAATAGTGTAAAAAGCGCCTATGTGAATTTTGTGGTTGATGCTATTGTGACGCTGTTTGAATTCGGTAAAAAAGAAAAAGCACAAGAATATATGGATATGGGGAAAAAGCTTAATCCCCAGCGTTTTAAAGGAAATATCGATGATTTTGTGTTAAAAGAGCTTGCCGAAGACATGGACTCTTCTTCTTATCAACAAGCACAGGGTGCTGTTCAGGGGTATTTGATGAATGCCTACTATCAGCTGGCTATCGAAGAAGATGAAGTCGCTGAAAATTATCTACAGATTGCAAAAAAACTCTATGATAAGTATCAAAAAGCTGTTGAGGGTACGGAACGCCGCCGCGGGCTGCCGCCATGGCGCCAGATGCAGGAAACCAGCCTGGCAATTACAAAAATGCGAATTTCACCGAAAATGGCCGAACATCTTGAGGAACGACTGCCTTCTGCAAAAGAGAATTTCATCCCGACTGCAAAGGAATTAAAGGCACCGAAAATTCGGTAAAATTAGAAAGAAAATCAAGCTATTTTGCGGCAATGAATATCCCTTTATTGTCCGGCAAGTTATCCGACTATACCTAAAGGGGGAAGAATTTTTCTTCTCCCTTTTTCGTAGATTTTCCAAATGCTAAAAAGGCGGAGTGCTGGGCAAAAAAAAGTAGTCGCTTGTCTCCCGTTGAGGATACTTCCCAGCCTCTCAAAAGAATCCGTTGTTGTTGTTAGGCTTTTGGAAGAAAAGAACTTGATGGAAACAAGAGGAGTAAATTTGCATCGTTTTGGGTGTTATTTCTGGCGTTCTTTTTTTTGTGTTTGTGGTAGAAGGGGCTATATTATTGATGTGTACAAAATTTGGATGTTTTTTGTTGTAACACAGAATTAGTGATTTGCGGTGTGTAAGATTTCAATGGAGCAGTGCGCTTCTTTGGATTGCCTCGGAAAGTTTGAAGATTGCGCTGCTGTACTGATTTGCTGCGGAGGTAAAAGAAAAACAGAATCGTCGTTTGAAGTTGGTACGCAAGTCTTGGCATTGCACGAATGTCCGAAAAATATATTGGAAGTTTTTATGTACTGGAATTAGTAGGTTATTGTGAAACAAATGGATGAATTAATACGAATTGTATCTCGTTTGCGGGCGGAAGATGGCTGTCCTTGGGATAAAATTCAAACTTCAAAAAGCATGAAGCGCTGTCTTGTTGAAGAGTGCGGTGAATTTTTAGATGCGTTGGAAGAGCAGGATGAAGCAGGAATGCGTGAAGAGTTGGGCGATTTGCTCTTGCAAGTCCTTTTCCATGCGCAGATTGCTGCTGAAGACTGCCGTTTTTCTTTTGAAGATGTTGTCCGAGAAGAATGTGAAAAGCTGCTGCGCCGCCATCCGCATGTTTTTGGAACTGTGCATGCAAAAAATTCAGAGGATGCTCTGAAAGCGTGGGAAAAAAGCAAAGCCTGTGAGCCGGAAAAAAAAGCATCGCGATTGTCGGGAATCGATGGCGTCCCACGTTCAATGCCCGGATTAGCGCGCGCTCAAAAGACACTGATAAAAGCTTCAAGGCATGGCTTTGAATGGCGCTCAATAGAGGCGGCTATTGCAAAAGTAGATGAGGAATGGAAAGAAGTACGCGAAGCGATTGCAAATGATGATTCTGACGCCGTGGAGGAGGAACTTGGAGATCTCTTGATGGCAATCGTTAACTTGTGTCGCTGGCGTAAAATTGAAGCGGAAGAGGCAATGCACTCTTCTATAAAAAAATTTATCCGTCGGTATAAAGCGATGGAAGATTTTGCGTTCAAAGATGGTTCGGCTTTGGATGATTTAACTGTTGAAAAATTAATGATTCTATGGGATCGAGTAAAACAGGACGAATAAATTATCTGATGTGATGTTGAAATACAGGGGCGAATGTTTAATTCATCGAAACAATCAAATCATATGACGATACTCAATACTGAGAATCGTGAAGGCTCTTCCCGTTATTGGGGGGTGTATGAAATGCAGGAATCCTATCTGCATGATGTTGGCCAGTACTCTTTGCTGACAGGAGCAGAGGAGGCATTTTGGGCACGTCAGTTTACAGAAAGCCGCCGAGAAATTGAAAAAATATTGAATTCTCAATCTGCTTTGCTATATCAGGTTGTTTCCCAAATAATGGATTCCGAACGAGAAAAATTACGGGAATATTTTCAGTTCGCTGAGGATAAATCCCGCAAAGAAGTTATTGATGATTTTATTGAATTATGGGATCGTGATTTGAGCCCTAAGAAAAAATTCTGCTTCTCTTCGGATATTATAGCGCTTGGTATTCTCTCCGGTCGAGATAAATTTTATGAACGGTGTATAAAAGAACTTTTCGAAAATAAATGGAAAAATGAGTCTGTTTCTGAAAAAAAAAGACTGGAGCAAAACATACACCTGCAAGAGCTCTGGAAAAAATTGATGGATGGTCGTGAAAATCTGGTTAATGGCAATCTGCGTTTAGTTATTAGTATTGCAAAACGCTATTCTTCTGGGAATGGACTGAGTCTGTCCGATTTAATCCAGGAAGGAAATATGGGGCTGCTGCGTGCGGTGGAGGGGTTTGAATATAAACGCGGACATCGATTTAGCACTTATGCTACTTACTGGATTCGTCAGTTTATCAGCAAAGCTCTCTGTACATTAGGACGCACAATACGCATGCCGGTACACATTATTCGTGAAATCGGCAAGATCCGGCGTTGTGAGCGGGAACTTCTGCAGGAAAAGGGCGAAATGCCGCAAGTTTCAGAAATTTCTAAAAAGCTGAATCTTTCAGTGTCACGCATACGCGGATTAATGAAGATGGCCCAACAGCCGATTTCTTTACAGAATATCGGTACGGATAATCAGAATTGGGAAGAGATCATAGACGGTGATGAAAGTCTGCATTTGCAGCAGGGACAGCATTCGGAAAACTCGCTGCCGGATTTAATCCAACAGGCACTCGGGTGTTTGGATTTGCGGGAACGCCAAATCGTGGAGCGCCATTTTGGACTGAATAATTGTGAATCGGAAACCTATGAACAAATTAGTCAAACCTTTCATCTATCTAGTGAACGAGTGCGCCAAATCGAAATGGCGGCGTTGCAAAAGTTAAAACAGCATGGTGTTTTTTAACGGAATAAAAATCCGGAAAAAAGATCTTTTCCCGGTATTCCCAAAAATATAAAGAAAAGGAACAGGTGTAATAAAATGATGTATTGGCAAGAGGAAATTGAAACGCTGCCGACCCCAAAATTGCATGAATTGCAATTGAAAAGGTTATTGAAAAGTGTGCAGCGCGCAGCGATGTCTCCTTATTATAAAAAAGTCTTCGCTGAGAATAATCTCAGTGTAGATTCTATTAAATCTTTGGAAGACCTTCGTAAATTTCCAATGACGACAAAAGAAGATATGCGGAATAATTATCCCTATGGCCTTTTGACTTGTAGTACGGATGATATTGTTCGCATGCATTGTACCAGTGGAACTACGGGAAATCCCGTGGCTGTTCTTTATAATCGCCATGATCTTGACTCTTGGGTAAATCTTGTTGCACGTTCAATGTTCTCTGTGGGAACTCGAAACACGGATATTTTTCAGAATTCGAGCGGATATGGGCTATTTACCGGCGGACTCGGCTTTCAGTACGGCGCTGAAAAAGTGGGCTGTATGACGATTCCCGCTGGCGCAGGAAATAGCCGGCGACAAATTAAATTGATGCGTGACTTTGGTACTACTACGATGCATGCAGTGCCCAGTTATCTGGGACGGCTGCGGGCAGTTTTTGATGACTTGGGGCTGACGCCGCAAAAAGATACAAAATTGAAACGGCTGTTTATCGGCGCAGAACCGCATTCGGAAGAAACTCGTAAGAGAATCGAAGAAATGTATGGCTGCCCAGCCTATAATTCGTTTGGTATGACTGAAATGAATGGGCCCGGAGTTGCTTTCGAGTGCAAGGAAGAAAAGGGCATGCATATGTGGGAAGACTGCTATTTGATGGAAATTGTGAATCCGCAGACATTGGAACCGGTTCCGGATGGCGAGATGGGGGAACTTGTGTTGACAACTTTGGACCGCGAGGCACTTCCGCTAATTCGTTATCGCACGCGAGATTTAACCAGGATTATTCCGGGACCATGCGCTTGTGGTCGTACGAGCCGTCGTATTGATCGGTTCCAGGGACGCAGTGATGATATGTTTATTATGAAGGGCTGTAATGTCTTCCCAATTCAAATTGAGCGCGTGTTAATGCGCTTGCCGGAACTGGGATCGGATTATCTGATAACGCTTGGTCGTGATAATGGCGCTGATTATATGCTGATTCAGGCAGAACTAAAGACGGATGCTTTTACGGATAACTATACGAAACTAAATGCATTGTGTAAACGCATTGCTGCTGATATTCGTGATGAAATTCAAGTGACTCCTAAGGTGGAGCTGGTGGACAAGGGATCTTTGCCGAAGAGTGATGGAAAAGCCGTTCGTGTGAAAGAAATGCGTCATTTATAATAATCAAGGGTAAAAAAGATGAAGAAGAAAATTAGGGTTGGAATTTGGGGTTTGGGCCGTGCTGGCTATGGGATGCATCTAAAAGAATTGAAGAAATTTGAAGACGAGTTTGAGGTGGTTGCTGTTTGTGATTTAGAGCAGGATCGTCTTGATGTTGTGAGTAAGGAGTATCCGGGTGTTCATACGTATTTGGATGGTGATCAATTTATAAAGGACCCGGATGTCGATATGATCTCCGTTGCAGTCCGGTCGCCGGATCATGTGGCTTTTGCTATTCGTGCGTTGGAAACTGGAAAGTATGTGTTTATTGAAAAGCCGATTGCTCTCACAATGAAGGCGGTAAAAAAATTGGCGGCCGCGGCAAAAAAATTCCCGGGAAAGTTGTACCCGCGTCAGAATCGCCGTTTTGAGCCGTGTTTCAATCATGTGTTTGAGATTATGAAGAGCGGTATTCTTGGCGATGTATACGAAATTAAGCTCTGTCGTCATAATTATCAGTGGCGAAATGACTGGCAGACGATTGTTGAATGTGGCGGTGGACAGCTGAATAATTGGGGGCCGCATTTAATCGATCACTCGTTGCAGTTAATGGAAGCACCAATTGCTGGTATTTGGAGTAACTTAAAACGAATCGCGGCATTAGGCGATGCAGAAGATCATTTAAAAATCGTATTTACCGGCGAAAATGACCGTATTATTGATGTGGAAATCTCCGGCGGTATTGCATTGGCATCACCAGTCTATGCGGTATATGGTACCCGTGGTTCTCTTATCAGCAAAGATGAAAAAGACATCCAGTTGCGTTATCTTAAACCGGAATGTAAATTTCCAAAAGGCAAAGCACATCCGGAAAATCCGCCAATGAAGGGTTCTTTTGGTGGGACGGAAACACCGGAATGGGTCGAAGAAACAATTCCAGTAGCGCCTTCTAATAAATATGATACCGATGATATTTATCATTATGTCTATCAGGCTATCCGGGAAAATAAGAAGTTCCCTGTGGCATTAGAAGAATCTTTCAAAGTTGTGGAAATGACCGAAAAAGTCAAATTGCAAAATCCGATGTTTCCACTGCATAGCGATAATCTGTAGTTCTTCTTGTTAGGGAAGAACAGAATGTTAGAAGGCCGTAGCTGTTTATAACGGCTGCGGCCTTCTTTTCGGCTTTTGTGCTTTGATAAAATATCAAAAAAACCGCATGCCCTGAAAAAGGGTATGCGGTTTTTACGTTTAAAACGGAAGTTTTGCCTTATTCTTGTTCTAAAATAGGCTCAATAACTTTTGCAAATGCCTTGGCAGAGGTAGAATTCTTAAATGCACTTACAAAAGGCGTACCGGCATCACCGCTTTGACAAATAACCGGATCAATTGGAATTTTGCCTAACAGAGGCACGTTGTACTTTTTGGCTAATTCTTCGCCAGCACCCGTTGAAAATATGTTGGTGAGTGTTCCGCATTTCGGGCAGATAAAACCACTCATGTTTTCAACAATGCCAATAACTCTTATTTTGAGCTGCTCACAAAAATTCAGAGATTTGCTGACGTCACTGGCGGCAACAGCCTGCGGAGTGGTTACGATAACGGCACCAACTTCGCCGGTTAGAAGCTGACAAATGGTCAGGGGCTCGTCCCCTGTTCCCGGAGGTGCGTCTACAATCAAATAGTCTAATTCGCCCCAGGCAACATCCGCTAAAAATTGCTTGATTACATTCATCTTCATCGGGCCACGCCAAATCACCGCATCATCCGGTGATTTCAAAACAAAGCCGATGGACATTAATTTTAATCCGGCAACCTCAATGGGAAGCATTTTTTCCGCTTGGCCCACAAGTTTGTAATCTTCGGCTTGAAGCATTTTGGGAACGCTTGGTCCATGAATGTCAATATCCAGGATGCCGACTTTCTTGCCTTCCATTGCCAATGACAATGCGAGATTAACCGAAACGGTGCTTTTTCCAACACCGCCTTTTCCAGAAATAACGACGATTTTATGCTTAATGTGATCAAGGCATTCTTTTAATTGAATGTTTTCCTGCTGCTCCATCTGCCGCTGCTTTTTCTGCTGCTGAGAACATGTTTCACAATTTCCAGCACAGTTGTCAGGACAGGATTCTGTTTTCTTTTCAGACATATTTTTTCCTTTTTTTTAGAATTTTAAAAAATAATTCTATTTATTTATAAGTGTTTCTCTTGGGACCGGAAATCGTTCTTTTCTACAAAATTTGAAATCTTTACAATGACGGCTGTGATATTATCCGGTGAAATACCCATCATGGCATTTTTTATTAATGTTTCTAAAAGGACTTCGGCGTTGTCGTCGATGTATGCCCCTAAAATCGCTTCAAGTTCTCTGTCGTTGAAAACTTTATTTAATCCATCTGTGCAAAGCAGGTAAAGGTCTTTTTCCTGCATTGATAATTCAACCATTGTTGGGCGATTCGCAAATCCAAAACCAATCGCTTTGGTCAGCATTCCATGATAAATGTGAGGTAAATCTTGCTCCGGTATCCCTGTTTCAGCCGCAATAGTGTGATCCTGACTCAAAAGCGTTAACTTCTTGTCTCGCATCCGATAAATTCGGCTGTCTCCTATGTTAAACCCTAGCGCTTGCAAAGGATTCTCTTGGTTGAATAACAACCCGGCAACCGTAGAACCACAGCCATTCTTGTAACCTTTCTCTTGTGCATAGATCATTAAATCGTGATCTGCGACTAAAAGAGCTTTGTGTATTGCTGAACGACGCTCAGTCCATGAAGAAACAGTCTCTTTGCCGATTTGCTCTTTTAACTGCGAAAGAACCATAGCACTGGCAACATCACCAGCTGAACATCCCCCTAGGCCATCGGCTACTGCACAAAATCCGAGCGATGCAGCAATGCATCCGGCGTCCTCATTCTTTTTACGAATGCTGCCGCAATTGGAGCTGTATGCCATGTCAAGATAGGGGTAGGGCATCGTTAATGATTTTTTAACCGTTCGATTACAGATTTTTCATAAGCATCAAAATCTTTGATTTCTTTTTGCGCAATCCCTTCACGTATGGCAACTTCAGCAACACATCGGGCAACATGAGGAACCACGCGCGGATCAAATGGCTTCGGTAGAACGTAGGTGGCCTTTAGTGGTTTCTTCCCTGCAAAAACGCCATTTGCCGCATCTTTCGGGTAAGCCTTGGTTAACTCGGCAAGAATGTCCGCTGGAATTTCTGCCTGAGTTATTTCGGTCAAAGCTTTGGCCGCGGCAATACACATCGAGTCGGTGATATCTTTGGCACGAACATCCAGTGCTCCGCGAAAAATTCCAGGGAAACCAAGCACATTGTTTATTTGATTCGGGTAATCCGTGCGTCCCGTTCCAAGTACTGCGGCACCCGCTTCCAATGCGTCTTCCGGACTAATCTCAGGGACGGGGTTTGCCATTGCAAAGACAATGGGATTCGGAGCCATGCTACGAATCATTTCCTGGGTAACACAATTGCGGACGGAACAGCCTAAAAACATATCCGCGCCGCGTAGTGCATCAGCAAGCGTTTTTACCGGACGAGTCGTGGCTAACTGTAAAGCTCTTTCGCTGGGATAATTATCTTTGGTGACAACACCTGTTTTGTCACATAAAATGACGTTCTCTTTGCGAACACCGGCTTTTACGTAAAATAATGCACAGGATAAACCGGCTGCACCCGCTCCATTAACGACAATCTTTAGGTCTGATAATTTTTTGCCGAGGAACGTCGCGGCATTCAAGAGGGCGGCTAAAGAGATAATGGCTGTACCATGCTGGTCGTCGTGAAAAACAGGTATATTCATCCGCCTTTTTAATTCCGGTTCAACAATAAAACATGCCGGAGAAGCAATGTCTTCTAAATTTATTCCGCCAAAAGAGGGCTCTAAACATTCTACAACCTGTATCAATTTATTGGCATCTGTATTGCCTTCTGCATTAAAAACTTTGCTTAAACAAATGGGTACAGAATCTATGTCTGCAAACCGCTTTAACAAAACAGATTTTCCCTCCATGACTGGAAGACCGGCTTCTGGACCAATATTGCCTAATCCCAAAACCGCCGTGCCATCACTGACAACGGCAATCGTGTTTCCCTTGCCGGTGTAATCGTAAACTTTTTCCGGACAATTCTTTATTTCTAGGCAGGGCTCAGCGACACCTGGGGTGTAGGCTTTCGCTAAATCATCCTGCGTCTTGCATGGCTTGCTACTTATAATCTCCAGTTTCCCTGGTTTTGGTTCACTGTGATAAATTAAATTGGCCGATCGTTGCGTCTTCATAAAATGGGAAAATCCAATGTTAAATAATTCTAATAAAAAAAGATGTAATAGATACTATAATATATTTAAAGACGATAACAAGTCTAAAAAATCGTTTTTGAGTAAGTTCTTTCCTTAAATTTATGCTCTTTTGCACCCCTGCAAAAAAGAACGCCTCCTCCTATTATTACCGTTCCTACTGATACGAAGATGCTTTTTATAAAATTCGGAGTTGTATTAATCCTAAATTGTGGTATTTTATGCGCTAGTGAATCGAAACGATGACATATCGATACAAATATTATTTGTGTCTGTTTCTTAAATTTTAAAAGTAAATAGAGGGAAAATGATGGGCGTATTACGTAAAATACTGGTTGGTGTTATAGCCTTGGCTGGGATATCTGTGATGTATGGACAGGGGAATGGCATTCCGGATGAAGCGGCAGATTTGCCGTGTCTTCTTCAAGAAGTTGGTGTGATTCCGGAGGAAGCGGCGGTTGATGTATTAAAACCCACTTTTCAAATAGCGCTGTGTTGGGCGACCGATTATGTCAGTGATGGATTTGTTAAGACTTCGGAGCCGGTAACGAGTATTGATTTTCGAATGGATCTCGGAGAATTTAGAATAGGGACATGGAACCAGTATGACTGGACGAATATTAATGATGAGAAAAATGCTCGTCATAATTCACGCAAGAACAGTTTTGAGGAATGTCATTTTTATGGTGAGTATAATCATGTTATAGAGGATGGTGCAGGGATTGCGGATTTAATAATAGGGACTTGTTTTACGTATCTTATTTTTCCTTCGGCAGTCGAATCGAAAATGCCGGATCATTTAGAAGAATATTCGTTGTTGTTGAAGCTCGGTGATGTGTTGCATATTGAAGGTCAGAGTTTACGTGCAGGTACGCGGTTTGATTATGATGCGCATTTGAATAATGTTTATGGTCAATTTGATCTTTTATACTGTAAGAAGCTTTGGGCGAAGACGAGTCTTGATGTGATTGGCAGTGTTTTTTGGGGATCGCCGCGCAAGATGCGCATGCAGTCTGGCGAAGATCGTGGATGGGGAATCCGTTCTTGTGTTCTTATTGCGGGAATAAGTTATGCTGTGACGCAGGATATTAATATTTCGCCGTATGTCGGAATTAGTTATTTGCCGAATCCATCGGTTCGGGAATATACGCGCTCAAATCCAAATTTTGACTCGAATACGTGGGGTGGAATTCGGGCAGCTTATAAGTTTTAATTTTTTTAAAATGTATGTGGAGGGGCTGCGTGTCTCCGTCTTATTTCTAGGCATGATTTTACTCTGAAATATCGTTTTTGGTATCTGATTTTTTTTTGGGTGTTGAATAGCATTTTTCGATAAGAAATTTTTGTGTTTTAAGTTTTTTTTTTGTTTATCAATATATATTGACTAGATAAAAATGTAAAATAAACATCCTATTCATTACTTAAAGGAAATATCCTATGGGTGTTCTTTATAATATGTGTGTTGTTTTGGCGTTGTGTCTTTTTACGATAACAGGTGTTGTTTTGGGAAAAGGAGTAGAAGTGCAATTGAATATGGTAAAGGAAACAAGAGAAAAAACGCAGTATCCGGTCCAGCTTTTTCCGGAAATATCAAATCGAAACGCATGGGATAAGGTCAAAACGGAGAAAGAGTTTGTTGCTTCATGGCCGGATATTATAAAAAAAGCGGATAAGATCCTGGGGTCTCCAATTCCCGTTTTAAGAGCATCAAAATATATGGAATTTCGGCAGAGTGGCAATCGGAATCATTTTGAGCATGATTATTTTTCACGTCGTGGTGATTTGTCGATACTATTTTTAGCGGAGGCGTGCTGTTATAATGGCCGTTATGTAGCACGGATCGTGGATGAAATATGGGCAATTTTAAATGAGCCGACGTGGTGTCTTCCGGCGCATACTGAAATCGTGGATCCGTTGCCGGATTTTACCGAAGAGCATATTGATCTTTTTTCCGCTGAGACTTCAGCACAGTTGTCTTTGGTGTTGGCAGGCATGGAAAAAGAGCTGACTGCGGTGTCTCCTAATTTGGTTCGGCGGATGCGGCGGGTTTTGTTGGAGAGGGCGGTTATGCCAATCAAACAGCACGAAGAAACTTTTTGGTGGCAGCGTGGAATGAATAATTGGACTCCATGGATTTGCTCAAATCTTCTTGTCTCTGGAGCTGTGCTGCTTGAAAAGGAAAAATTGGTTGCATTTATAAGCTCTTTGCAGTCCAGTATAGATTTTTATTTTGAACATTATAAGGAGGACGGCTGCAGTGAAGAAGGACCGATGTATTGGCATCAATCTCCATTGAAGATGTTCTTGTATTTGGAAACGCTGTATCGGCTGCGTCTTCCCAGTTCGGAAGACTATTTCAAAAATGAAAAATTTTGCCGTATGGGCGAGTATATCGCCAATGTGTGGATTGGTAAAAATTATTATACGCCGTTTGCGGATAGCAATGTAAAACAACAGACCTCATTAAGTCGTTTATTGCAATTATACGCGGTGCGAATCCAGAGTAAAAAACTGGCAAGTTATGCAAAAAGGATACCGGTATTTACAAATTCGGGGTTGGCTTATACCCGCGGAGCATTATTTCCCGCGTTGGCAAATTTGTTTTGGCATGAGAATGCTGAAAATCAGAACTTGTCGGATAAGATGATTGATTTTTGGAAGTGGTATGCAAAAACGCAAGTGTTGTTTGCACGGCACAACCGACTCTATTTGGGGGCAAAAGCGGGAACAAATGGCGAAGGCCATAATCATAATGATGTTGGACAATTCGTGATTGCGGTTGATTGTGTCCCGTTGATTATTGATCTTGGTCGGGGCGAATATACACGCGATACCTTCTCCAAAAAACGCTATGAAAAATTTCAACTTAATAGTTTTGGACATAATGCGATGATCTTTAATCACTGCGGGCAATCTGCTGGTGGTGACTTTGGTGCCCGCGATGTTCAATGTACCAATAAAGACGGCATTATAACTTTTGTCATGGAGTTATCTGGCGCTTATCCGGATACCATTGGGTTGAGTTTTTATCGCCGACAAATTTCTTTTGATACCGAACAAGATAAAATATCTATTTCGGACTGCTGGGAGGGCAAAGAAAAACTCCAGCCGGCACTTTTTTTGTATAGCCCCGAAAAAGTGGAGGATGGAGTTTTTAACGCGGTCTTAAAGATGACTGCAAGCGCAGATTATCAATGCAAGTTTCTAAAGTTAACAGATTCAACGCTTCGTAAAAATTGGGGCGATGGGGTATGGAAAAGCTCCTTTTCGTTCCCGAAAGCGAAAAAAGGGTGCCTCAATTTGACTTTCGAATTGCTTCCGAAAAACTTGTAAATTGGATGGCCTTTGCCGAAACGTCTAAATGGGGTTGCCACTGTTTTGAAACGAACGGCTTATGGACATCGTATTGGGGATTAACCCACATAGACGCATGTCCGCGTATGTCTTTCTGAAATCTTATTTTTCCTGATAATCGGACTGCTGTAAATGCATGCCACCATCCACGCAGAGAATTTCACCCGTTATTGATGAGGCCTCGGCCAAAAAGAAGCAACAAGATGCTATCTCTTCTTTGGTTGTTGGCTTTTGCATGGGAATCCGTTTGGCTAGAATATTCATTTTTGCCACTGCTTCCGGAGTCTCGCCGCGGGGCGGTAATATGAGCCCCGGCGCAACAGCATTGACCCGAAAATCTGGCGCCCATTCCAGCGCACTGGACTCGGTGGCATCCCGCAAGGACTTCTTGGCAAGCGCATAGGCACCAGAAGCAGGGTCGGTCTTATAGATGCGCTGGTCAAGTATGTTGATGATTTGCCCTGTTTTACAAAGTTGATGATACTGCTGCATCAAAGCAAATGGCGCAAAAAAATTCAGCTGATAATCTTTTTTTATATCGATAAGACTTTGTTCGCCGAGCATTCCGCGGTGATAGGTGGATGCATTATTGATCAGGCAATCTAAATGTGATATCCTTGTTAAAATATCCGGCAGTAATTTTTCGCGCTGATTGGTATCGGTTAAATCTGCCTGAATGATGAAATGTCCCGGAGAATAGTGCTGCAACTCCCGTTGAAGTGTTTCAGCTTCTTGTCGACTATGATGATAATGAATGATAACTCGCCAGCCCTTTTGGGCAAAAGAACGGGCGATGGCGGCACCAATCCGTTTGGCTGCACCGGTAATGAAAAGGGTGGGTTGATCAGGCATAGCGTTCCTTTTCTAAAAATAATTGAGTGGCCTGCTGAAGGCTGAATAGATCGTGAATGCCGGCGGTCTCACGGGCGCTGTGCATACTCCACATCGGAATGCCGATATCAACGGTTGGTATTCCTAACTTGGCAGAAGTTACGGGGCCGATTGTGGTTCCACATGGCAAATCAGAGCGCATGATAAAGGACTGCAGCGGAATCTTGGCGTTTTTGCATAACGCTTGAAAAGAGGCCTGGCTTTCGGCATTGGTGGCATAGCGCAACTTGCCATTTTCCTTGACAACCGGCCCACTATTTAACAGGCATGGATAATTGGAATCACAGGATTCCGGATAGCTGGGGTGGGTGGCATGCGCAGCATCTTCGGAAAGCATCTGGGATTTTGCCAACGCACAAAGAAAAAACTGCTGCGGATGCGTGCTCTCCGGTATAAGACGAGTTAGAGTATCGCGTAAAAAATTCGATGCAGCACCTGCAGCGGATAAATTGCCGACTTCTTCGTTGTCGGATAAAAAGATGACTTTGGTGTGAGCGGTGTCTTCTGTTGATTGAACGAGTGCGGTTGCGGCGGCATAGCAGCTAGCTAAATTGTCCAGTCGCGGAGATTGAAGCCAGTCTTGTTTCTGCCCCAGCAATGCCGCTTGCGAGGAGTCCGCTAAAAAACATTCCAGACGGCCTTCCTGAATCGCGTCTGGATCATGAACTTGCATGGAAGCAAGAAGCTCCTGCACGGTGGTGTCGCCGCAGAATGCAGTCAGGTGTGTTTGCGGATTATAACTGAAACCATTATTGATTTTATGATTCATATGAATGGCCAGGTTGGGAATCGTTGCCTGGTTGGGAGAGCTTTGTACTAATTTTTGACAGACTTTGCCGTCTTTCATAGAAACATACCGACCAGCAATTGTCAGGGGTTTATCCAGCCAGGTGGATAAAATGGGCCCGCCATAGACCTCAACAGGAAGTTGTAGAAAGCCATTAACGGTGTGGGCACCTGCCCACTTGATTTTAAGGGAAGGGCTGTCCGTATGAGCCGCAACAATCCGAAATCCTTCTGCTGGATGCGAGCCAACGCGAAATGCAAGGATGCCAGAATGATTGCGAATGACATATCCGGCAGTATTCGCAGGTGTCTCCCAAATCTCTTTTTCTGAAAATTCTTTGAATCCAGCGGTCTTCAGCAGCTTTTCCGTGGCGCTGACGGTGTGAAATGCCGTGAGTGATGTATTTAAATAATCAAATAAGGACTGAATTTGTTTTGGGGTTGGTGTTGTCATTTTAGATGTTTTATTCTTCTAATAATTTAAAAAATTCTTCTTCGTTTATAATTTTTACGTTTAGCTCAAGGGCTTTTTCTGTTTTGCGTTGGCCGGTATTTTCGCCAGCTACCAGATAGGTGGTATTACGACTGACGGAAGTGGTGGTCTTTCCGCCTAAGGATCGTATTTTTGCCGAAGCGGTTTCGCGGTCTGTCTGGTGCAGTGTGCCAGTTAAAACGAAAGTCATTCCGGTTAGTTTTTGGGCGTTTGCCGTTGGAGCTTCTGATTCGCTATTCCTATTTGCGGTAAGAGCGGTCCCGCCTTTAGGATTGATTTGGAGCTTTTCTAAATTTTTCAGCCAGGTTTTCCCGATGTCGTCCTGAAAGAAATCAAGGACGCTTTGAGCCGCTTTATAACCGACGCCGGTTGTGACGTATTCGCCTTTTTTACTGCCGGAGCGAATCCATTTTATGCTTTTTAGATATTGGACTAATTTAACGTAGGGCCATTGCTGCGGCTTGGTTGCAGTCATTGCAGCAAATAGCGCATCGTCGTTGCTAAAATCAGAATTTATGGGTGCCTCTTCTTTTAAGCGATTACCCGGAAGTGCATTTTGCCGATCCAGTAAATCAAGCAGCGCACGCAGCGGCGTGGAATGGGCAACATCGGTCAAGTCTTTATGAGCCTGGCCGATTTGATACGCGGTGGCTGCACCAATGTTCGGAATGCCAATGGCCTGAAGCCAATTGGACAGCGGCATGGTTTTGGCCCGCTCTAGCGCGTGAAGTAATTTTTCGCCATTCTTGGCACCGTAAATGCGGGGCGCATCTTCACTGCCGAGATTCAACTTGGCAAGTTGATCGATGGTGAGACGAAAGAGATCAAGCGGTTCTTGAATGAGCCCGTGCTCAACAAGCGCTTCGGCAACAACACTGCCCAGAGCTTCTAAGTCCATGGCATTGCGGGCGGCAAAGTATTCGATTCGACGCACATTCTGAGCCGGACAGTTGATGTTCTCACATCGCCATGCCGCAAATTTTGGATCACGCGTGATCGACTCCCCACAGGATGGACAGCGATTTCCTAAGTGTTTTACAAAATCAAAGGGCTCTGAATTTTCGGACCGATCTTTGGTAAGAACTTTGATTACGGCCGGAATGACTTCGCCGGCTTTCTCTATTTGAACCATGTCGCCGATGCGAATGTCTTTGCGCTTGATCTCATCTTCATTGTGTAGCGTGGCACGGCTGATGGTGGAGCCTGATAAAAAGACCGGCTCGAGTTCGGCAACCGGCGTTAATACCCCGGTTCGACCAACTTGAATCGTGATGGCATTTAACCGCGTTATGGCGCGTTCTGGCTCGTATTTGTAGGCCTTGGCCCAGCTTGGAGCCTTCGCGGTCATGCCGAGCTTTTCGCGCTGGACAAAGCTGTCCACTTTTATGACCGCGCCATCAATTTCATAGGGAAATTTGGGCTTTTCTATTTCGAGCTCTTGGATGCCTTCCATGACACCCTCGAGATCACAAACTACTTTGAGCCATTTCTGTGTCTTAAGACCATAGCTGTTGCAAATATTGAACAGATCGGTTTGGCTGTGTACGGGACACTCTGGCGAAAGAACACCCTGGGCATAAAAAACAATATCGAGGGGCCGTTTGGCAACTTCGCTGCTGTCGAGCATCTTGATGCTGCCGGCTGTGGCGTTTCGGGCGTTGGCAAATTCTTCTTGACCGGATGCTAGGCGGTGCGCATTAAGCTGCGAAAAGCCCTCTTTGCTCATATAGACTTCACCGCGAATTTCAAAAATATCGGGCGGATGGGACGTATTCAGACGCAGCGGAACCGATGGTATGGTGCGGATGTTTGCGGTGACATCATCGCCTTCTTTGCCGTTGCCGCGGGTGAGTGCTCGTGTAAGCAGGCCTTTTTCGTAAAGAATAGAAATACTGACGCCGTCCACTTTTGGCTCGACAGTAAAACGGGGTGTTTCGTGGTTTAAGCCCTTGATGATATATTCATAGAAGCGTCTAATATCCTCGGAAGAATAGGTGTTGTCAAGGCTGAGCATGGGTACTTGATGTGCCACAGTTTTAAAGCTTTCCAGGGGCGCGCCATGCATGCGCTGAGTTGGTGAATCCGGCGTAACAAGGGCAGGATTCTCCGCCTCTAATTTTTTTAGCTGGGTATAGTAAGCGTCATATTCGCGGTCGCCGATCTCAGGTTTTGCTTGAATATAGTAGCGTCGGTCATGATAGCGAATAACTTCGCGTAATTCTTCGATGGGAAGGGTGCTGGGATCCGGATTATTCATGGTTCATCTTTACCTCAAAAAAAGAAGAAATATCGATAAAAAGATTCTAAAAACTATTATAAAAAATAAATGAGACTCTGAATTTTGCAAGTAAGAAAAGAAGAAAGAATGGAAAAAAGAATGGCACAACAATGTTTTCTGGGTATAGCATTCACAAGAGCTCGTTTTATGGAGCGTTTAACTCGGAAAAGGAATGGATGATCCTTATACTATAATATCAATTGATGTATCCTATTGTTTGTTTTGTGTTTTTTGGGATTTTTCAAAAAAGACTTGAAAAAATATAAAAAAACACTTGGAAATGATTTATGGTGTGAGAAAAAAATAAATAATTTATTTTGTCTGTATTTTTTTGTTTGTTGTGTTAGATTAATAACAGATGCTTTTTGTAGAATTAAGCATGTTTCGGGTTCAAAAGAATTATCGCATTGTTTTTGGGATAATGTTGATTGAACGCCATTTGTTTGATGTAAAGAAGAATGATTTTTAATTAAATCAAGGAGGAATCATGACTATGTTTTGTAATCAATGCCAGGAAGCCATGAATAATGTTGGTTGTACTGTTCAAGGTATGTGCGGAAAAAAGGCCGCAACTGCAAATTTACAGGATCAGCTTATCCGCCAATTGAAAGTTTTATGCACGGCATGCAACGCAAATCGTGAGCTTGGTCATTTTGTTATTCGGGCGCTATTTACAACGCTGACCAATACGAATTTTGATGATGCGCGCTTTCAGCAGCAGATCGATAAGATTGATGAATTTTTAGCCGGTAAGGATGTCTCGAAAATTGTCCCCGTTGATTTGTCAACGGTGCCAGCGGATGTCCGCTCGCTACAGGAGCTTTTGACGTATGGCCTGAAAGGAATTTCAGCCTACGCAGTCCATGCGGAAGTTTTGGGCTTTGAAGAGGATGCTATTTATGCTTTTATCTTTAAAGCATTGCGTGCGCAAACCAAAGAAATGGACGCCAAAGAATTGTTGGCGATGGTTTTGGAAAGCGGCCAAATCTCCGTAACCGTGATGAAATTGCTGGATGAGGCAAATACTTCGACTTTCGGAAAACCAGAAATGACAACGGTTCGCACTGGGGTTGGAAATCGTCCGGGTATCTTGATTTCGGGGCATGATCTGATGGATCTGAAAGACCTGCTGGAACAGACAAAAGACGCGGGTATTGATATTTATACCCACGGCGAAATGCTTCCGGCGCATTCTTATCCGGAACTGAAAAAGTATCCGCAGCTGGTTGCCAATTACGGTAATGCATGGTATAAGCAGCGTACCGAATTTGCGAGTTTTAATGGGCCGATTCTAATGACGACAAATTGCATTGTTCCTGTAGCAGATGCTTATAAGGACCGAATTTTTACAACGGGCGAAGCTGGCTGGCCGGACGTGCCATTTATCGAAGATCGGCCTGAAGGCGGTCAAAAAGATTTTAGTAAAATTATTGAAATGGCGAAGAAATGCCCGCCGCCGACAGCGCTGGAAGATGGCGAAGTCACGGGCGGTTTTGCTCACGATCAAGTGCTGGCTTTGGCCGATAAGGTTATTGCGGCAGTTAAATCTGGTGCGATTCGTAAGTTTATTGTGATGGCTGGCTGTGATGGGCGTCATAAAACGCGCGATTACTATACTCAGGTTGCGCAAAATCTTCCGAAAGATACCATTATTTTAACGGCTGGCTGTGCTAAATATCGTTTTATTAAAGAAAAATTGGGCGATATTGGTGGTATTCCTCGTGTGCTGGATGCTGGTCAGTGCAATGACTGCTATTCGCTGGTTGTTATCGCGATGGCATTGAAAGACGCTTTCGGTCTTGATGATGTGAATGATTTGCCATTGGCATTCGATATTTCTTGGTATGAGCAAAAAGCGGTTACAGTGCTTTTGGCATTGCTGGCACTCGGATTTAAAAAAATCCGTCTGGGACCAACATTGCCGGCGTTCTTGTCACCGGGCATAACAAAAGTACTGGTGGATAGCTTTGGCATCTGCGGAATTAATACTCCGGCTGAAGATATCGCCGATATGATGAAATAGGTCCATTTATACAATCTGAAATTGTGAGCGTATAAATATTGTATGTTGGGACTGTAAAAAAAGAATGCTTGCATTGTTTTTTTACAGTCTCTTCTGTTGATGTGTTTCGGAGCGTATGAATAAAAAGAAAACACGGAATTTTTTTATAATTATTTTTTTGAGACTTTCGGTGTTGTTGAAATGATGATTTGTAACTTTTTTTATAATTCACAGATACAAACAATAAATATATTTTTTCTAAAAAATTAGCAAGGGATATTGATCATGGTGATGCAGTATAAAAAGGATCCAGAAAAAAGAATGACTTGTGATATATTCTCGGCGGGAGAATTAGGTCTCAGAATTGAGCGCTTGCTTGAACGCCTCCAAAAAGATTATTATACGACAGACCATATTTTTAAAACGTTTCCGGATGATTATAGCTGGCCTGGAGATTTTGAGGGCCGCGTTGTGCTTGCCTTGACTCTGCTGGCACAATGCGTTGGCAAAGAACCCGATAATTTGAAACAAATAATCGCACAATTTCCCGTACAAATGAATGAAAAAGGCTATTTCGGTATTGTAAAAAAGGATGATGTTATTGATGAACAAGTCCTTGCAAGCCATGGCTGGGTACTCCGCGCATTGTGCGAATATTATTTGTGGGAAAAAAAGGAAGACTGCCTGGTAATGATTCATCGTATCCTAGATTCTTTAATTATGCCGCTGGCCAATAAAATGGCGTCCTATCCTAAAAATCCGGATGACCGTAACGATAAAACTGGCGGGTTTATCGGGGCGGGATGCGACGATGTTGTGAATGGCTGGAAACTCTCTACAGACATTGGCTGTGTTTATATCCTTCTCGATGGGCTGGTTCAGGCTTATGCCATAACGGAACGAGAAGAAATGATTCCAATAATCGAGTCCATGGTGAATTTGTACCCGCAAATAGATACGCTGGCAATCCATGCACAAACGCATGCGACGCTGACAACTTTGCGCGGACTTTTACGCTGGTATAAAATAAAACCTTCGGAACAATTGCTAAAAATAGTCGTTGATAAATATGCTCTTTATCGGTCCGAGGGAATGACTGAAAATTATGAAAATTACAACTGGTTCGGAAAGCCGACCCATACCGAACCATGTGGGATCATCGATTCTTTTATGGTTGCAGTCCAACTATGGAAAATAACTGGAAATATTCACTATTTGGAAGATGCACATCTTATTTATTATAATGGTATTTGCGCAACTCAGCAGAAAAATGGCGGGTTCGAAATCCATAACTGCTCGGGGGCTTCCACAGAGCCGTTGAAAATTCTCGCGGAGGAGGCATACTGGTGCTGCACAATGCGCGGCGGCGAAGGACTTTCTTTCCTGCATAATAATTTGTACCAGATTCAAAAAGACACAATCGTTATTCCATTCTTTAACGATGGAAAACTTGAAACGGATGATGTTTGCGTCGAACAACTCACAGAATATCCCCTGAATGGCCAGACGTCCTTTAAAATACACACAACCAAGCCACTTGTCTTGAAGCTGTTCGCGCCTTCCTGGACGGAAAACCACCGCGTTTCTGTGAATGAAAGTCCAGTCCAAACACTTGTGAAAGATGGTTTTATCACGGTAACAGTCTCGA
The DNA here is from genome assembly GCA_041669565.1 of Lentisphaeria bacterium. Lineage (GTDB taxonomy): Bacteria > Verrucomicrobiota > Lentisphaeria > Oligosphaerales > Oligosphaeraceae > JBAYAV01. The sequence continues at coordinate 7,822 of JBAYAV010000001.1, read as the reverse complement.
ATGACGATCAAATTAAATATCAATTTGATCTTATAAAAAAATCTTATGATCCGATTAATAAGTACACGATTCCAGGCTATAGAACGTTTCGAAATGGCGTTTTAGTAATGTCTTCTAACAGGGATAATCCGCAGTATGTTTATCATTTGATGTCGGAAAAACGAAAAAAAGATGATTGGTCCTTACCGATTAATTGTGGAAAATTACAGAAATAAGAAGTCTGTTTTATGGAAAAAAAATTATTGACCGCTGAAAACAAGGCCGGACTGCGTATTTTGCATACTGCAGACTGGCATTTAGGAGTGTCGCCTTATAATCGTTCCCTCAATGGTGAATTGCAGGAATTTTTGGATTGGCTGTTTGCGCAATTGCAGGAAAAGGCTGTCGATGTTTTGGTTGTCGCAGGTGATATTTTTGATTCGAAGGTTGTCCCTTTGGAGACTCAGAAGCTTTACTATATGTTTTTAAGCAATGTTGCCAGAAGTTGCTGCCGCGACGTTTTTCTTTTGGCAGGGAATCATGATTCGGTTTCTTTTTTGAATGCGCCGAAACAGATATTAGAAATTTTACATGTGCATGTTATTGGAACGGCATCCGTGGATCCGGCAGACTGTGTATATCTGTTAAAGAATGATAAACAGAAGCCGTGCGCTTTATTGGGAGCGGTGCCCTTTTTACGCGATCGGGATGTTCGAAAGGTGGCCGAGGAAGATCTCGAAAATTCGGTGCGTGATATTGAACAAAAAATGTTTTCTGGCGTTAAAAATTATTATCAGCAAGTTTGGCAGGCCTGTACTGAAAAACAGTCCTCCTTGAAGAACCCTTTGCCTGTTATGCTGACGGGACATCTGGCGGTTCATGCCCAGCATGGACTTTCAAAGCAAAATGCTGAAATGGAAGAGTCTTATGGCGGTTATACCGGTAAGTTGTTAGAAATTCCGGTTGGTGCCTTTCCGCCGGCGCAATATGTCGCGCTGGGGCATTATCATTGCGCGGCGCCGTTATCCGAGGATCATCGGGTACGATATTCAGGCTCACCAATACCCCTCTCTTTTCAGGAACGACAGCAAAAAAAATCAGTTATTATTTTGGAGAGCACGGACACGGATTTTGTCTATGAAAAACTACCGGTGCCGGAATTTTTATGTGTGGAAACACTGACGGGATCGGCCGAAGAACTGAAAAGGGGGGTCTCGAAATATGTGGCTTCTCAGAAAAAAATACTGCTGAGCTTGATCTGCACCGATGAAAAACGCGATTCAAAACTACTGGAAAATTTGCGAAAATGCGCAAAAGACTCTCGAACCGAAATTATAAATTGTACACAGCAACGCAGCGTTGCGGTTCGCTCTATTTTGACGGATAATCAGAATTTACAGGAATTGTCCCCTCGCAGAGTCTTTCAGAATTATTTGCAGTCCTGTAAAAAAACACCAGAGGAACAAGAAATGCTGATGCGGCTCTTTGAACATGCCGTAAAGGATGTGTCTGTTCATAAAGAGGCGCGGGGAAAAGCATGAAAATATTAAAACTGACTTTTGCAAATTTAGCATCTCTGGCCGGCGCTTATGAAATTGATTTTGAAGAAATCGAAAAACAAGACGGCGGGATGTATGTGATTTGCGGTCCGACAGGATCTGGAAAAAGTACGGTGCTGGATGCCATTTGCCTGGCTTTGTATGGCGAAACACCGCGCCTTAAAAACAATCTCGGCAATGGCCAGGAGGCTCTTGTGATGAGTCGCGGCACGAGTGAATGCTATGCAATTGTTGATTTTTCATTAAATGGCAAACGATATCGGAGTTCATGGCGGCAGTACCGCGCCCGTGGAAAAGCCGATGGCAAAGTCCAGCCAGAAAAGGTCGAATTAGCCGAATTAGCCCCAGAGTCTGTGATTCTATCGTCACAGAAGCGCAATCATCTAGAACAGATCATTCAGTTAACAGGGCTTGATTTCGGCCGTTTTACGAAGGTGATTTTATTGGCACAGGGGCAGTTTCAGAATTTTTTGCGGGCGGATGATTCTGGGCGTGCGGAGCTTCTGGAAAAAATTACCGGCACCCAAATTTATTCGGAAATTTCAACGAAAGTTTTTGAAATCACGAGAAAATATAAGGAAGAACAAGACCGATATGAATTGTTACTGAAGTCGAAGCTGGAAGGAGTGAATGAGGATCAGTCTGTGGAAGAATTGCAGAAGTCGCAGGCGGATTGCAGGGAAAAAACAAAAGAGGCGTCTCGGCGGTTAATAGAGTTTCAGGCGTTGCAAAATTGGCATTTAGAAGAGTCGGATTTGCAGTCGAGACAAAAGCAGTTGGACGCGTGTGAGATTGAATTAAAACCCGCACAGGAAAAGCTTGTTTTAGCACAGTCGGCGCAGGAAATACAACAGAAGTATTTTACAACGCTGAGTATTTATCGAAAAAATGAGCAGTTACGCGATTTGGATCGCCAAAAAATCGCGACGGATTTAGAGTTGTGTAAGAAGGAAAAGACGGTAAGCGAGGGCACCGCGCAAGTGCTGCAAGCCGGGGTGCAGAAGGCTGTGGAAGAAAAAAAGTGCTTGTATCCAATTCTGATTCGGGTCCGTGCGATGGATGCGCAGATAAAGTCCGCAAAAAAGAGCTGGGAGGAGACCCAAAATCAGTGGAAGCAGAAAGAACAAAATAAAAAGGACGCTTTGGTTGATCTGGCTTCGATGAATGCAGAATTGAAAAAAAATACGGACTGGTTGGAAAGGAGTATGCGTTGGCAAAAAGAGCATGCCGGCGACGAGGCACTCCAGGGAGATTTTAATAAAATTGAACTGTTGGCAAAGCAGTGGAAAGATCAGGAAAAAGGAAAACAAAAGCCGAAGAAGGATTTTAATGCATTGTTGAAAAGAGTTGCTTTGCAGAAGGCCGAACTAGAGAAGAATAATGCAAAATTGAAACAACTTGAATTGAAAAGTGTCACGGCTTCACAGACAAAACAAAAATTGCTGCAGGATAACGAGCGCGTCCTAAATGGAAAGCAGCCAAAAGACTTTCGACAAGAAAAGGATACTGCTCAGCAGCACCTGAAACTGCTGGAACAATGGAAGGATCGTCGGGTAAAATGGGAAGATCTTCAAAAGAAGCAAGGAATAAAAGAAGTTGAAAACAAAGCACTGCTGCAAAAATTGGAAAAGATACCGTCGCAAATAAAGAGTCTGGAAACAGAAGAACAGCAAAAAAAACAGCGCCTGCAGCATTTGGAAGAGATCCTTTCGTTTGTGCATAAAGTGGCGGATGTGAAAAAAATGCGAGAGGAATTGTCGGATGATAAGCCATGCCCGGTTTGCGGTTCGACGAACCATCCATATGCGCTGGGAAATATCCCGACTTTGACCGATGAGGCAATGCAGATCGCAAAATTAAAAAAAGAGCTCGATGTTTTACAGATAACAAAAAGCAATTTGAAATCCGATGCCGCAATGAATAGAACGAGGACTGATTTTCAGAAGAAAGAACTTGCAGAATGGAAAGAGGATGCCCGAATTTTACAGAACGATTGGATCCATATTGCGGCCGAATTGAGTTTGTCTAATGACGTGTTGCTGTCCGATATAGACGGATTGCTTATTACCCAAAATCAAAAAATTGATCGTCTTGAATCGACAATTAAAAAAATCGAATTATTGCAGAAAAACTTGCAGAATGCCGAAAAGGAAACGGCGGAAGCGGACAAAGCAGAGGCTGCGGAAAGACTTGTTTTAGAAAGAGAAAAAAGCGCATTTGATGCGGCCGTAACGCAGAAAAACCAAGCGGAAAAATCAATGCTGGAAATTCAGAAACAATGCGCTGAGTCTCAAGATAAATGCTGGCATGCTATTGAAAAATATTTTGCTTCCGTGGGCGATTTGTCCATAGAAGCATTCGATGATTTGTTAATAAAGTTGACTCATCGTCAAAAAGAATGGCAGCAGAAGGAGAAGGAACGGCTGGATTTGCTGTCAAGGCGGGGACCTTTGGAGGGAAAAATTGCTTTTGCGCTGAAGAGTGTCCCAAAACTGCAAAAAGAATGGGAAGAACAACAGCAGATTTGTTTGCAGAAAAAACAGGAATTGGAGCAATTTTCGGTAGCGCGTTGTGAACTTTTCGGCGAACGTAATCCGGATGTGGAAGAAAAGGAATGCTTGAATCGGGAAGAAAAATTGCAAAATAAGTTGAAAAATGCACAGAATAGGCTGCAGCAACTTCAGGAGCAATGGAGTCGATTGGACGAGTCTCAAAGACAGAATAGCGCAGCGCTGGCGGAAAATAGCAAATTGCTCGCGGCGCAAGAAAAGGAATTTACGGCCGCATTGACCGAGAAAGGCTTTGCCGATGAGGCAAACTGGCATTCCTACTTGTTGGATTCTATATCACTGGAAAATCTGCAAAAGAAATGCCGTGAGTTTATGGAACAGAAGAGGCTGTGGAAAGAAAAACAACGACTGCATCAGGATGCTTTTCAGAAATTTTTGGAAGAAATGCAAAACATGCCGAAGGAGACTGTCACCCTGCAATGTGAACAATGGACGAAAGCCCAGAATGAAAGTCAGCAGGAATTGGGCCGACTAAAGGAAGTCTTTGTCCAAATAGAAAAAAACAAAAAAGAGATTGACGCCCTGCAGAAAAAACGATCGTCTAGTAAAAAAATCTATGATGAATGGGAACAGCTGAATTTTATGATCGGGAGTGCCAAGGGGGATAAATTTCGCCGAATCGTGCAGGGCATTACACTCGATTATGTCCTGGAGTCCGCTAATATTCAACTTGCCAATATGATGGAACGATATGTTTTGGTGCGTTCGCAGGCACTGAATAGTAGTGGACAGCAGACGCTTGAATTGCGGGTGATTGATCATTGGCAGAATGACTTGGAACGCGATGTTGCTAATATTTCCGGTGGGGAGAGCTTTGTTGTAAGCTTAGCATTGGCTTTGGGGCTGTCTGCGATGAATCGGGGAAGTCTAAAAATAATGTCGTTGTTTTTAGATGAGGGATTTGGTACCCTGGATGGAAAAATATTGGAAGATACCTTGCAGATGCTTTGTAAACTTAATCAGGGCGGTCGGCAGATTGGGTTAATTTCTCATATGGAAGCGCTAAAAGAGAGTATCGGGGTGCGATTGGAAGTTTGCCCAAAGGGAAATACCGGAGTGAGTACCATTTCTGGAGTTGGCTGTCGAAAAATAAAGTAGTTTTTTTTGTTCTATAATATTCGTTAAAAAGAAAAGAAGTTTTTAAAATGAGTCCGAAAAGAAATGTGGAAATAAAAGAAAATTTTTCAGATGAGGTTGTGAATGGTTACCATTCTTTTTGCTATCGGGATCAAAACAACCAAAAACTACGGTATCGTTTTTTTCGTCCTTTAACGGGAAAAGAGAATGAAAAATATCCCCTTGTTGTTTATTTGCATGGTGCTGGCAGTTGGGGAAAGGATAATATTCATCAACTTGAGGTGGCACAAAAGATCACCAGTCCTGAAAATGTAAAAAAACATCCCTGTTTTGTGTTCGCGCCGCAAAGCCCCACAGAGAAAAAATGGGTGAATACAAAATGGACTTTCCGCTCTCATACAATGTCGGTAAAACCGAGTGTCCAAATGAGACTGGTTTTGGGGGCTATCGAAGAAATCATAAGAATTAATCCGGTTGATTTAACGAGGATCTATGTCTGCGGACAGTCGATGGGCGGGTTCGGCTGCTGGGATATTATTTGTCGCCGGCCGGACTTATTTGCAGCCGCGGTGCCCATTTGTGGGGGTGCGGATGAAAATCAGGCCGCTAAAATCGTTTCTATTCCGGTTTGGGCTTTTCACGGTGCTTGCGATCCTTGCGTGCATGTAGAACGTTCCCGAAATATGATCATCGCCCTGAAAAAGGCGGGCGGAACGCCAAAGTATACAGAATATCCAGAGGTGTTCCATAATGCGTGGGATTATGCGTATTCCCCTGAATTATTTGACTGGATGTTCTCCCAGAAAAAAAGCAATCGCCAATCAAAGAGCCTTCAGAAGCGTTAAAAAGAATATAAATATAAAATTTTCTCGTTTTTGTATTAATGAATAAAGTAAACCAAAGGAATAATGATGAAATCAATGTCCAAAATCGTAATGCAAGCCTTCGGTCTGGCTGCATTTTTAGTGTTTTCCGTAAATGTGCTGGCAAATGTAAGTGTTCCAAATGTTTTTAATTCTCATATGGTGATGCAGCGTAATGTTCCTTTGCCCGTTTGGGGGCAGGCCTCTCCTGGGGAAAAGGTCTCCGTTTCGCTTGGCGATAACAAAAAGGATGTAACTGCGGATGCAAATGGTAGCTGGAATGTAAAAATGCCCGCTATGAAGACAAGCAATTCACCCTTGCAAATGATAATTGAGGGACAAAATAAGCTCGTTTTTACGGATATTCTGATCGGTGAAGTCTGGCTTTGTTCTGGACAATCGAATATGGAATTTGGTATCGGAATGTCGGATAATGCAACTGCGGAAATTGCGGCGGCAAACTATCCGCAGATTCGTCTTTTTCAAATTCCCAGGCTCGCGGTTGCCCAACCTGCGGCAAATGTAAATGCGAATTGGAAGGTCTGCACGCCAGAAAATATCAGCGAGGGGGGGTGGCATGGCTTTTCGGCTGCGGCATATTTCTTTGGACGCATGCTGCATAAAAAGCTGAATGTCCCCGTTGGTCTTATCAATTCTTCCTGGGGGGGCACACGCATTGAGCCCTGGACTTGCCCTGAAGGTTTTGCAATGACGCCAAAACTGAAAAGTATCTCCACGATGGTGTCGTTGGCAGATCCCTCATCCGATGCTTATAAAGCACGCATTGCCACATATATGAAAACGGTGGATGCTTGGGTAGAGAAGGCGCATGAGAATATAAAATCAGAGGTCGTTCTTGCTTCTGCGCCAACCTTTCCAAAAGAACTTTATCCGCTTCGCGGACATGGGGATCCCTGTGCCCTCTATAATGGAATGATTTATCCTATTGTACCATTTGCAATTCGTGGTGCGATCTGGTATCAGGGGGAATCCAATCGCAGGGATGCGATGATGTATTATGAAAAAACAAAAGCCCTTGTGAATGGCTGGCGTAAAATTTGGGAACAAGAATCGCTGCCTTTTTATTATGTGCAAATAGCCCCTTATCATTATGGAAATGAAACCACAGAGGCCGTTCCTGAAATGTGGGAAGCACAAACAGCCTGTTTAAGTATTCCGGATACCGGCATGATTGTAACAACGGATATTGGCAACTATACGAATATCCATCCTACAAATAAACAAGAAGTCGGTCGTCGTTTGGCATTGTGGGCGCTTGCCAAAACATACGGCCAAAAAGAAATTGTTTATTCGGGGCCGATGTTCCAGTCAATGAGTATCGAAGGAAATCAATTACGGATTCAGTTCAGTCATATCGGCAGCGGTCTTGACAGTCGTGATAAGAAGCCGCTTACATGGTTTGAGATTATTGGTGAAGAAGGCGGTTTTGTGAAGGCGACTGCCGTTATTGATGGCGATAGCATTTTGTTATCTTCTCCTGAAGTTGCCCATCCTGTTGCCGTGCGTTTTGCCTGGAATAAGGCTGCAAATTCGAATTTTATGAATAAAGAAGGCCTGCCGGCGATTTCTTTTCGCGCTGGCAAGGTGCCGTATCATGATCCGATGACGATATATGTTTCGGAATCGAAAGATTATAAGCTGGTCTATTCGTTGGATCTTGCCAAAATAAGCGAGAATATTAAATATGATATTGATAATCATGCAGAGATATCAACAGATTTTGATCGGATTGCTTATTATTTAGAATTGGAAG